>NZ_JBFAAD010000013.1:0-204209 GCF_040639555.1 Streptomyces sp. NPDC023838 | reverse complement strand
CGGTTACATTCCGAACCCGGAAGCTAAGCCTTTCAGCGCCGATGGTACTGCAGGGGGGACCCTGTGGGAGAGTAGGACGCCGCCGAACAAATTTTCAACGCGGGTTCCCGAGCTTCGGCTCGGGGACCCGCGTTTTTTTATGCCCGATCACCTGTTGTTCATATGGTGCGAGCACCATGCCCAGCTATGGGGATCATCGCAAAGCTGGAGTCCGCGGGCTTCGCGGCCGGGGACGAAGTGATCGTGCCGGCGTACGACGACGGTGCGGTGGCCCGGGCCGTGGTGGCGGCCGGAGCCCTGCCGGTGTTCGCGGACATAGACCCGGACACGTACTGCCTGGGGGTCGGGGGCATCGAGGCCGTCGTGACCTCGCGGACCGTCGGGCTCGTACTCGTCCACCGCTTCGGGCACCCCGCCGACGCCGGGAAGTTCCGGCAACTCGCCGGGCGGCTCGGGCTGTTGCTGGTGGAGAAGGACGAGGACGACGGCGAGGGCGGCGACGTCGTGCAACGCCGGGAGCGGGCCGGGTACTTGGACCGGCGGCTCGTCGGCGTACGCACGCCCGTACCGGCCGCTGGGCACGGGTATCAGCGCTATGTCGTCCGGGTGCCCGGGAACGGTCGGCCCGACCGGGACGCGTTCGCGCGGCTGCTGCTGCGGCGCGGGGTCGCGTGCGAGGTGCCCGTGGTCACGCCGGTACACCGGACGCGGGAGTTCAGGCGGGTCGGGTGTGTGCTGCCGGAGACCGAGCGGGCCGTGGACGAGACGCTCGCGCTGCCTCGCCTCGACGGGCTTTCCGACGCGGGCGTACGGAAGTTGGTCTCGGTCTGCAACGCGCTCGGAGGGCTGCTTCAGCCCGCGTGAGGGGGGCGCTGGGAAGAGCGTCGGAGGAACGGGCGAGCGTGGTTCGGACCACTATCTGATTCGGGGTATGCTTTACCTCGTTGGTGAGGGGGAAACCCCGAAACAACAACCGGCCCCTATAGCTCAGTCGGTAGAGCGTCTCCATGGTAAGGAGAAGGTCTGCGGTTCGATTCCGCATGGGGGCTCAGAAGCAAGACGATGAAAGGCCCCGCCCGATTGGGCGGGGCCTTTCGCGTTCCTACGGCCACCGGTTGGCGGTGGCCCCTGGGTCCTGTCGGTCCCCGGGCCCGGCACCGTTAATGCCGGGGCTGTTCCGGGATCCGCATCGACAGGATCGCCATGTCGTCGGACGCGGGCTCGGCGGCAAAGCGTTCCACCGCGCGCAGGACGCGGGCCGCAACGGCGCCGGCGGTCAGGCCCGTACACGTGGCGAGGACGTCGGTCAGACCGTCGTCTCCCAGCATCCGGGTACCCTCTCGGCGCTCGGTGATGCCATCGGTCACACAGAGCAGGACGTCGCCCGGGTCCAGGGTGATCGTCTGCTCGTACAGCTCCAGGTCCTCCATGACGCCGAGCAGCGGCTGGGGCTCGGCCGCGGGCTCGACCGTGCCGTCCTGGCGCAGGCGCAGCGGCAGCGGATGGCCCGCGCACACCACCTTCAGCACCGCGCTGCCGTCCTCCTGCGGCCACAACTCGCCGTAAAGGAGCGTCAGGAAGCGGCTGCGGGCGCCCTCGTCGAGGATCGCGGCGTTGAGGCGCTCCAGGACCGCCGGGCCGCCGAAGCCCTCGCGGGCGAGCAGGCGCAGCGCGTGGCGGGCCAGGCCCGTGACGGCCGCAGCTTCGGGGCCGGTGCCGCAGACGTCGCCGATGGCGAAGCCGTAGGCACCGTCGCGGATCGGGAAGAGGTCGTAGAAGTCGCCGCCGACCTCGTTGCCCTCGCCGGCCGCGCGGTAGATGACCTCGACCTCGACGCCGGGGATCTGCGGGAGGCCGGGCGGCAGCAGGCTGCGCTGGAGGGAGCGGCTGATGGCCATGCGCTCCGAGTAGAGGCGGGCGTTGTCGAGGGCGAGCGCGGCCCGGCGCGAGAGGTCTTCGGCCAGTTCCAGGATCTCCTGGCGGAAGTGGTCGTCGGAGGGCTTGCCGAGGGTGAGCATGCCGATGACGCGGTTGCGGGCGACCAGGGGCAGCACGACGGTTTCGCCGCCGACGGCGGCGGCCGTGGACAGCGTGGTGCCGAGGCCGCTGCCCAGGTGCGGGCTGGTGCCGCGGTCGAGGTCGCGCATCGAGGTGCGCAGCGCGGCCTGGTGGGCCGCTTCGCCGGGGGCGGCCCAGACGCGGGCGCCCGGGGTGGGGACCGGCTCCGGCGGGTCGATCTTGGACAGGAGCGCCTTGAGGCCGTCGATGCGCTCCTCGTCCTCGTGGAGGACATAGGACAGGTACGGTTCGGAGGCCTGGTCCGCGATCGTGTAGACGGCGCACCAGGTGGCGAGGGTGGGGACGGTCATCTGTGCCATCAGGGCCAACGTCTGGTCCCGGTCCAGGGTTCCCGCCAGCAGGTCCGAGGCCTCCACGAGGAAGCTCAGCGATCCCCGGCGCAGCCGCTCGAGCTCGCCCAGGCGGGCCGACTCGACGGCGAGCGCGATGCGGTCGGCGGCGAACTGGAGGCGCAACGCTTCTTCGTTGGAGTAGCGCCCGGGCGCTTCGGCGGCGACGCCGAGGGAGCCGGTGAGGCGGCCCTCGACCTTGAGCGGGACGGTGACGACCGAGCGCATGCCGGAGCCGCCGAGGATCGGGACGGCGCCGGGGACGGCCGCGAGGTCCTCGTGGACGGCGGGCATCCTGGCCGAGCCGTAGCGACCGGTGCCGGCTTCGACGGGCACGCGCGCGAAGCGCTGGCGGGCGGACGGGAGGCCGGTGGTGGCGCGTACTTCGAGTTCGGTCTCGTCGTCGGTGGCCAGGAGCAGGAAGGCGGCGTCGCCGTCGAGCATGTCGCGGGCGCGTTCCACGGTCCGTTGGAGCAGTCCGTCCAGGTCGTCGGGGGCGGGGGAGCCGATGAAGACCTCGAAGGGGTCGACGTTGCGGCTCTCGCCCATGGCGGCGGGATCGGTGGCGGGGGGCCGCACGGGGGTCTGCAGCACGGCCCGCTCGTCGTCGCGGACCAGCAGGCAGACGGTGGAGGGCTCGCCATTGGTGTCGCGTACCCGAAGATGTGACGCGTACACGGGCAGGACGCGGCCGTCGGCGCCGCGGATGCCGTAACTGCCCTCCCAGCGCGAGAGTTGCAGGGCCTCGACGATGCCGGTGGAGGTGCCGGGGGTGTGCGGCCAGGCCGCGAAGTCGGTGAGCGGCTTGCCGGTGACCTTCTCGGCCGGGTAGCCGAACAGGTCCTCGGCGTCCTCGTTCCAGGCGCGGACGGCGCCGGTGCGGTCGATCTGGATGACGGCGACGCGGACCCGGGCGTCGGCGACGGGCAGCAGCTCCACGGGCAGGGCCGGTCCGGCCGAGCGGGTGCCCACCCGGCGGGCGGGGAGGTCCAGCTGGAACCAGACGTGCTTCTGGGTGGGGGTGTACTCGACGCCCCAGCGGGAGGCGAGGGCGGCGCACAGCAGGAGGCCGCGGCCGTTCTCGCGCTCCGGGCCGGCGATCTCGGCGGGGGAGGCGTGGAGCGGAATTTCCCGTTCGGGGTAATGGTCGGCGACTTCGACCCGGACGCCGTCCTCGGAGCGCAGACACAGTACGTCTGCCGCGGTGCCCGCGTGGACGACCGCGTTGGTGACGAGCTCGCTGGTGAGGACGACGGCGTCGTCGACGACGTCCGCGTACCCCCAGCCCTGGAGGGTGTCGCGGACGAAGGCGCGGGCGGTCGCGACGGACCGCCCGACGGGTTCGAAGCTGGCTTCCGCCCGCGCGGTGATCACAGAACTCCTCGTACGCGTCTCGACACCCGGTTTCCCCGGCCGGGGTCCGGGAAGGTGCCCCCCGGGAATCAACACTCCCATGTGTGGCCCGCCCCCTCCGGTGTCCCGTGGTCGTCCTTGTGGCGTCCGCAGCACCCCGGGCTCAGAGGAGCAGGGGGCGCTCCCGCCTTCGGACGGACCGGGGCGGTTGGACAGCCGGAAGCCAGGTTACTTACCTTCGCTGTCCTGGCGGATGCCGGTCACCAGTGTTTCCGCCCTCCGAGGGCGGGGACGGTATGCGAAGCTGCCGAACTGTTATGGCCGGGTTCGGCCATGGTGAAACACTGGGAAGGCTTCGAAGAAAGCCCGACGAGGGCGGTCGACCCCTGCGGGAGGGACACGGTGGAGTCTGGCGTGGCGGCGCGTGGCAAGAGCACGCGTGCGAAGGGCGGACGGCCCCGCGGCAAGGGGACGACCGAGGTGGACACCGCTGCGCTGCAGCGGCTGCTCGCCGCACTGGCGTCGATGCGGGACGGCAATTTCCGCAAGCGGCTGACCGTCTCCGGGGACGGGGTGATGGCCGAGATCGCCGCCGTGTTCAACGAGGTCGCCGACCGCAATCTCCATCTGACCGGTGAGATCGCCCGGGTACGGCGGATGGTGGGGCGGGAGGGGAAGCTGACCGAGCGGCTGGAGAACGGGGCCTGTGAGGGCTCCTGGGCGGCCGCCATCGACGCCTCCAACGCGCTGGTGGACGATCTGGCCAGGCCGGTCTCCGAGGTCGGCAGGGTGCTGTCGGCGGTCGCCGAGGGCGATCTGGAACAGCGCATGGACCTGCGCTCGCACGGGGTGGACAACGCCGAGCGGCCGCTGCGCGGCGAGTTCCTCAAAGTGGGGCGAACCGTCAACAACCTGGTCGACCAGCTCTCGGCGTTCACCGACGAGGTGACGAGGGTCGCACTGGAGGTCGGCACCGAGGGCAAGCTCGGCGGCCAGGCGCAGGTGCGTGGAATGTCCGGTTCGTGGAAGGACCTCACGGATTCGGTGAACACGATGGCGTACCGGCTGACTGCCCAGGTACGTGACATCGCTCTCGTGACGACGGCGGTCGCCAAGGGCGATCTGTCGCGCAAGGTGACCGTGCACGTCGCCGGCGAGATGCTCCAGCTGAAGAACACCGTCAACACGATGGTCGACCAGCTCTCCTCGTTCTCCTCGGAGGTGACGCGGGTCGCGCGCGAGGTGGGCACCGAGGGCGAGCTGGGCGGCCAGGCGCAGGTGCCCGGGGTCGCGGGCGTGTGGAAGGACCTGACGGATTCCGTCAACCTGATGGCGGGCAACCTCACCGCCCAGGTGCGCGGGATCGCGCAGGTGACGACGGCGGTCGCCAATGGTGACCTGTCGCAGAAGGTGACCGTCAACGCGCGCGGGGAGGTCGCCCAGCTCGCCGAGACGATCAACCAGATGACCGAGACGCTGCGGACGTTCGCCGACGAGGTGACCCGGGTCGCCAACGAGGTCGGCGCCGAGGGTCTGCTGGGCGGTCAGGCGCAGGTGCCGGGCGCGGCGGGCACCTGGAAGGACCTGACGGACTCGGTCAACACGGTCTTCCGCAATCTGACGACGCAGGTGCGGGACATCGCCCAGGTGACGACGGCGGTCGCCAACGGCGACATGACCCAGAAGGTCACGGTCGACGTCGCGGGCGAGATGCTGGAGCTGAAGAACACCGTCAACACGATGGTGGACCAGCTTCAGTCGTTCGGTTCCGAAGTGACCCGGGTGGCCCGGGAGGTGGGCGTCGAAGGGCGCCTGGGCGGGCAGGCCGAGGTGCCGGGCGCGGCCGGCACGTGGAAGGACCTCACGGACTCCGTCAACAACGCGTTCCGCAACCTCACCGGTCAGGTGCGCAACATCGCGCAGGTGACGACGGCGGTCGCCAACGGCGATCTGTCGCAGAAGGTCACGGTGGACGTCTCCGGCGAGATGCTGGAGCTGAAGAACACCGTCAACACGATGGTCGACCAGCTGGCGTCGTTCGCCGCCCAGTTGACGCGGATGGCACAGGACGTGGGCACGGAGGGCCGGCTCGGCGGTCAGGCCCGGGTGGACGGCGTTTCGGGCACCTGGAAGGAACTGACCGACTCCGTCAACTTCATGGCGGGCAACCTCACGTCCCAGGTGCGCCAGATCGCCCAGGTGACCACAGCGGTGGCGCGCGGCGACCTGTCGCAGAAGATCGACGTGGACGCGCGCGGCGAGATCCTGGAACTGAAGAACACCATCAACAACATGGTCGACCAGCTGTCCGGCTTCGCCGAGCAGGTGACCAGGGTCGCGCGCGAGGTGGGCACCGACGGCCGCCTCGGCGGCCAGGCGCAGGTGCCGGGCGTGGCCGGTGTCTGGCGGGACCTGACCGACTCGGTGAACGGCATGGCCGGCAACCTCACCGCCCAGGTCCGCAACATCGCCCAGGTCGCCACGGCGGTGGCGCGCGGCGACCTGTCGCAGAAGATCGACGTGGACGCGCGTGGCGAGATCCTGGAGCTCAAGAACGTCCTGAACACGATGGTCGACCAGCTCTCGAACTTCGCGGAGCAGGTGACCCGGGTGGCCCGTGAGGTGGGCACCGAGGGCATCCTGGGCGGCCAGGCCGAGGTGCAGGGCGTCTCGGGCACCTGGAAGGACCTCACCCAGTCCGTCAACTTCATGGCGAACAACCTGACGTTCCAGGTGCGCAACATCGCCGAGGTGACGACGGCGGTCGCCAAGGGCGACCTCTCCAAGAAGATCACCGTCGACGCCAAGGGCGAGATCCTGGAGCTGGTGACGACCGTCAACACGATGGTCGACCAGCTCTCCAACTTCGCGGACGAGGTCACCAGGGTCGCGCGCGAGGTGGGCACCGAGGGCATCCTGGGCGGCCAGGCCCGGGTGCGCGGGGTCACCGGCATCTGGAAGGACCTCAGCGACAACGTCAACCTGATGGCGGCGAACCTCACCTACCAGGTGCGCAACATCGCCCGGGTCTCCACGGCCGTCGCCAACGGCGACCTCACCAAGAAGGTGACGGTCGAGGCGCGCGGCGAGGTCGCCGAACTCGCCGACACCGTCAACACGATGGTGACGACCCTGTCGTCCTTCGCCGACCAGGTCACCCGGGTCGCGCGCGAGGTGGGCACCGACGGCATCCTGGGCGGCCAGGCGCGCGTCCCCGGCGTCTCCGGTACGTGGAAGGACCTCACCGAGTCGGTGAACTCCATGGCCGACAACCTCACCGGCCAGGTGCGCCAGATCGCCACCGTCACCACCGCCATCGCCAAGGGCGATCTCACCAAGAAGATCGACATCGACGCGCGCGGTGAGATCCAGGAGCTGAAGAACACCATCAACACCATGGTCGACCAGCTCTCCTCGTTCGCCGTGGAAGTGACCCGCGTCGCGCGCGAGGTGGGCACCGAGGGGCAGCTCGGCGGCCACGCGCGCGTACGTGACGTCGACGGCACCTGGCGCGACCTCACCGAGTCCGTGAACGAGATGGCCGGGAACCTGACCCGGCAGGTGCGCGCCATCGCGGCCGTCGCCACCGCGGTGACCCGCGGCGACCTCAACCTCAAGATCGACGTGGACGCGGCGGGCGAGATCCAGGCCCTCCAGGACAACATCAACACGATGATTGCCAACCTGCGCGACACCACGGTCGCCAACAAGGAGCAGGACTGGCTCAAGGGCAACCTCGCCCGCATCTCCGGCCTGATGCAGGGCCGCCGCGACCTCGACGACGTCGCCTCCCTGATCATGACCGAGCTCACCCCGGTGGTCTCGGCCCAGCACGGCGCGTTCTTCCTCGCCCTGCCCACCGGTGGCTCCACCGACGTCGGCGGGGACGAGGACAGCCCGTACGAGCTGAAGATGCGCGGGAGTTACGGGTACTCGGCGGGCTCGATGCCCACCTCGTTCCGGCCCGGCGAGACGCTGATCGGCACGGCGGCGGAGGAGAAGCGCACGATCCTGGTGGAGAACGTGCCGCCGGGGTATCTGAAGATCTCCTCCGGTCTCGGGGAGGCGCCGCCCGCGCATGTGATCGTGCTGCCGGTGCTCTTCGAGGGCAAGGTGCTCGGCGTGATCGAGCTGGCTTCGTTCCAGCCGTTCACCCACATCCAGAAGGACTTCCTCAACCAGATCGCGGAGATGATCGCGACCAGCGTCAACACGATCAGCGTCAACTCCAAGACCGAGGTACTGCTCAAGCAGTCGCAGGAGCTCACCGAGCAGCTGCGCGAGCGGTCGGCGGAGCTGGAGAACCGGCAGAAGGCCCTGCAGGAGTCCAACGCGGAGCTGGAGGAGAAGGCCGAGCTGCTCGCCCAGCAGAACCGTGACATCGAGGTGAAGAACACCGAGATCGAGGAGGCTCGGCAGGTCCTGGAGGAGCGCGCCGAACAGCTCGCGGTCTCGATGCGCTACAAGTCCGAGTTCCTGGCGAACATGTCGCACGAGCTGCGCACCCCGCTCAACTCGCTGCTGATCCTCGCCAAGCTGCTCGCCGACAACGCGGAGGGTAACCTCTCGCCGAAGCAGGTCGAGTTCGCGGAAACGATCCATGGTGCGGGTTCGGACCTGCTCCAGCTGATCAACGACATCCTCGACCTGTCCAAGGTCGAGGCGGGCAAGATGGACGTCAGCCCGACCCGGATCGCCCTGGTGCAGCTCGTCGACTACGTGGAGGCGACCTTCCGGCCGCTCACCGCGGAGAAGGGGCTCGACTTCTCCGTACGGGTCTCGCCGGAGCTTCCGGCGACGCTGCACACCGATGAGCAGCGGCTGCTCCAGGTGCTGCGCAACCTGCTGTCGAACGCGGTGAAGTTCACCGACAGCGGGGCCGTCGAGCTGGTGATCAGGCCCGCCCACGCGGACGTTCCGCACGCGATCCGTGAACAGCTCCTGGAGGCGGGCTCGCTGCGCGACGCGGACGCCGACCTGATCGCGTTCTCGGTCACCGACACCGGCATCGGTATCGCGGCCAGCAAGATGCGGGTGATCTTCGAGGCGTTCAAGCAGGCCGACGGCACGACCAGCCGCAAGTACGGCGGCACGGGCCTGGGCCTGTCCATCAGCCGCGAGATCGCCCGGCTGCTCGGCGGCGAGATCCACGCGGCGAGCGAGCCCGGCCGCGGCTCCACCTTCACGCTCTATCTGCCGCTGCACCCCAGCGAGTTGCCGCCGCAGGGATACCCGCAGCTGCCGCCCGGCGGCGAGGCGTCCGCCGAGGGCGGCGCCCTGGACGGCGCGCGCCAGGACCTCGTCCCGCACGAGACGGCGCCGCTCACCCCGGGCGAGAGCCAGACGGGGACGGCCGGGCTGTTCCGGCGCCGCCGCAAGACGCTCGGCGCGGAGCCCGCGGCGACGCTGCCCGGGCAGCAGGGGGAGGCGCAGCGGGACTCCTGGGCGGCCCAGGAGCCGGAGCCCACGCCCGCGCGCACCTTCCACTTCGGCGGCGAGAAGGTGCTGATCGTCGACGACGACGTACGGAACGTCTTCGCGCTCACCAGCGTCCTGGAGCAGCACGGGCTGTCGGTGCTGTACGCGGAGAACGGCCGCGAGGGGATCGAGGTCCTGGAGCAGCACGAGGACACGGCCGTCGTGCTGATGGACATCATGATGCCGGAGATGGACGGGTATGCCACGACATCGGCGATCCGTCGTATGCCGCAGTTCGCCGGGCTGCCCATCATCGCGCTCACCGCGAAGGCGATGAAGGGCGACCGGGAGAAGGCCATCGAGTCCGGCGCGTCCGACTACGTCACCAAGCCGGTCGATCCCGACCACCTGCTCTCGGTGATGGAGCAGTGGATGCGAGGGAAGTGATCGGTGGCCGCACGGTTCACCGCGAGTTGCTGACTGACTGTGGCCGAAGGCGTGTGAGACGGCGGTATTCGGGGAACCTTCTGGTCTCCCACTACGTTTCTGCTACGTGCACAGTGACATCGCGGTGACAGGGTGTGGCGACAGGCGGGGTGCGGCTACCATGACCGGCACAAGGACGGGCGGCGCAAGGGAGTCGTCCCCTGGGGCGGCGCCCGGTGCACTGCCGGGGCGAGGAGGACGGGCCATGGTGCAGAAGGCCAAGATCCTCCTGGTCGATGACCGGCCGGAGAATCTGCTGGCGCTGGAGGCCATCCTCTCTGCGCTCGATCAGACACTGGTGCGGGCATCGTCAGGGGAGGAAGCGCTCAAAGCACTGCTGACGGACGAATTCGCGGTCATCCTGCTGGACGTCCAGATGCCTGGAATGGACGGTTTCGAGACCGCCGCGCACATCAAGCGGCGGGAGCGGACCCGGGACATCCCGATCATCTTCCTCACGGCCATCAACCACGGCCCGCACCACACGTTCCGGGGGTACGCGGCGGGGGCCGTCGACTACATTTCGAAGCCCTTCGACCCCTGGGTGCTGCGTGCCAAGGTGTCGGTGTTCGTCGAGCTCTACATGAAGAACTGTCAGCTGCGCGAGCAGGCGGCGCTGCTGCGGCTCCAGCTGGAGGGCGGCGGCCAGACGGCCGGCGACCCCAAGGAGCCCGCGGGTCTGCTCGCCGAGCTGTCCGCGCGGCTCGCGGCCGTCGAGGAGCAGGCCGAGGCGCTCTCCAAGCAGCTCGACGACGAGTCGGCGGACGCTGCCGCGGTGGCCACCGCGGCCCACCTCGAACGCAAACTGACCGGTCTGCGACGGGCGCTTGACGCCCTGGAGCCGGGCACCGGCAGCGGCACGGCGGCTCTGCCCTCGCAGAACTGACGCAGAACCGACGCTGAACGGGCGCTGAACGGACGCCGAGCCGGGCGGAACGGACGCGGAACCGACGCGGGAACCGAGCGGCCCGGACGGTGCGGAATCGAGCCGTACGGAGGGGCTTGACGCTGATGACGCGTCAGGCCCCTTTGTGCGTACGTGACTATCGTCTTTCGGTACGACACGAACGGGTGAAGCACCGGCCGTCGTGTCGACCGCCGCCCGCACCGGTAACCTCAGCACCATGGCCTCACGTACGTCCGGCAAGGGTTCCCAGGGCACGGCGGGCACCGCGAAGCGCGCCGGCCGTACCGCGGCACCCGCCAAGAAGGCAGCCGCGCCCGCCAAGAAAGCGCCCGCGAAGAAGGCTGTCGCGCCCGCGAAGAAAGCCGCCGCCAAGAAGGCACCCGCCAAGAAGGTGGCGGCCGCCAAGCCCGCGCCCAAGCCGGCGCCTTCGCCCACCGGGGGCGTGTACCGGATCGCGCGCGCCCTCTGGCTGGGCGCGGCCCACGGGGTCGGGGCGATGTTCCGCGGCATAGGGCGGGGCGCCAAGGGCCTGGACCCCGCCCACCGCAAGGACGGGCTCGCCCTGCTGCTGCTCGGCGTCGCGCTGATCGTCGCCGCGGGCACCTGGTCGAATCTGCAGGGGCCGGTCGGTGACCTGGTCGAGATGCTGGTGACCGGCGCGTTCGGCCGGCTCGACCTGCTGGTGCCGCTGCTGCTCGGCGCCATCGCGGTCCGTCTGATCCTCTACCCGGAGAGGCCCGAGGCCAACGGGCGGATCGTGATCGGCCTCTCCGCGCTGGTGCTCGGCGTGCTCGGCCAGGTCCACATCGCCTGCGGCTCTCCGGGCCGCGACGACGGCACCAGCGCGATGCAGGACGCGGGCGGCCTGATCGGCTGGGCCGCCTCCAAGCCGCTCGAATTCCTGATGGGCGACGTCCTGGCGGTGCCGATGCTGGTGCTGCTGACCGTCTTCGGGCTGCTCGTGGTCACCGCGACGCCCGTCAACGCCATCCCGCAGCGGCTGCGGGCCCTGGGCGCTCGGCTCGGCATCGTCGAGCCGCTGCCGGGAGAGCTCGGCGAGGACGAGCTGTACGACGAGCGGTACGAGGACGACTGGCGCGACGAGGAGCCCGCGCCGCGCGCCCGGCGCACGCCGGGGCGCCGTACCCTCCCGTCCGACGTGCACGCCCAGGACGAGGCCGAGCAGGCGGCGCTCTCGCAGCGACGCAAGCCCCGGCGCGCCTCGGTGCAACCGGCGTTCGACAACCCGATGGACCCGGTCGACGTGGCCGCCGCCGCGGCCGCGGCGCTGGACGGCGCCGTACTGAACGGCCTGCCGCCGTCCCCGATCGTCGCCGACCTCACCCAGGGCGTCTCCGTCGAGCGCGAGCGCGGAAACACCACGCCGGTGCCGACGGCCCGAGGCGAGGCCGGGGCCAGGACCGGAGCCGCCGCCAAGGCCGACCTCGCCAAGTCGGGGGCGCCCAAGGCGACCCCGGGCGCCCCCGCCGTCGTACCGGATCTGACCAAGGCGGCTCCGGCGCACTCCGAGATGCCCTCGCGCGCCGAGCAGCTCCAGCTCGCGGGCGACATCACCTACGCGCTGCCCTCGCTGGACCTGCTGGAGCGCGGCGGGCCGGGCAAGACGCGCAGCGCCGCCAACGACGCCATAGTGGCCTCGCTGCAGAACGTCTTCACGGAGTTCAAGGTCGACGCGGCCGTCACCGGCTTCACCCGGGGCCCGACGGTCACCCGCTACGAGGTGGAGCTGGGCCCGGCCGTGAAGGTCGAGCGGATCACCGCGCTGACCAAGAACATCGCGTACGCGGTGGCCAGTCCGGACGTACGGATCATCTCGCCGATCCCCGGCAAGTCGGCGGTCGGCATCGAGATCCCCAACACCGACCGCGAGATGGTCAACCTGGGCGACGTGCTGCGCCTCGCGGACGCGGCCGAGGACGACCATCCGATGCTCGTCGCGCTCGGCAAGGACGTCGAGGGCGGCTATGTGATGGCCAATCTGGCGAAGATGCCGCACGTGCTGGTGGCCGGCGCGACCGGCTCCGGCAAGTCGTCCTGCATCAACTGCCTGATCACCTCGGTCATGGTGCGCGCGACGCCCGAGGACGTACGGATGGTGCTCGTCGACCCCAAGCGGGTCGAACTCACCGCGTACGAGGGCATTCCGCACCTGATCACGCCCATCATCACCAACCCCAAGCGGGCCGCCGAGGCGCTCCAGTGGGTCGTGCGCGAGATGGATCTGCGCTACGACGACCTGGCGGCGTTCGGATTCCGCCATATCGACGACTTCAACGAGGCGATCCGCAACGGCAAGGTCAAGCTGCCCGAGGGCAGCGAGCGGGAGCTGACGCCGTATCCGTATCTGCTGGTGATCGTCGACGAGCTCGCGGACCTGATGATGGTGGCGCCGCGTGACGTCGAGGACGCGATCGTGCGCATCACCCAGTTGGCCCGCGCCGCCGGCATCCATCTGGTCCTCGCCACCCAGCGGCCGTCCGTCGACGTCGTGACCGGTCTGATCAAGGCGAACGTGCCGTCCCGGCTCGCGTTCGCGACCTCCTCGCTCGCCGACAGCCGCGTCATCCTCGATCAACCCGGCGCCGAAAAACTCATCGGAAAGGGTGACGGACTGTTCCTGCCGATGGGTGCGAACAAGCCGACCCGCCTTCAGGGCGCGTTCGTCACCGAGGACGAGATCGGCGCGATCGTCCAGCACTGCAAGGACCAGATGGCGCCGGTCTTCCGCGAGGACGTCACCGTCGGGCAGAAGCAGAAGAAGGAGATCGACGAGGAGATCGGTGACGACCTCGATCTGCTCTGCCAGGCCGCTGAGCTGGTCGTCTCCACCCAGTTCGGGTCGACGTCCATGCTCCAGCGCAAGCTGCGGGTCGGCTTCGCCAAGGCGGGCCGGCTGATGGACCTGATGGAGTCGCGCGGGATCGTGGGCCCCAGCGAGGGCTCCAAGGCGCGTGACGTCCTGGTCAAGCCGGACGAGCTCGACGGTGTGCTGGCGGTGATCCGCGGGGAGGCTCCCTGATGGCCCGGGGCGGGCCCGAGGGGCGCGGTCCCGCGGCCGAATGGAGCATGGAAACGGGAGCGCGGGGCAACCGTTTTCCTCGGTCATACGTCCAGTTGAGGGAAGAGCAGGAACATGCCTCCCTCCTGACCCGTTAGGAGGAAGGGAGGAGGCCATTCGTATGGCGTACAAACTCCACCCTCCCGGTTGCCCCACCCTTTCGTACCCCCCCTAGACTGAACACCCAGCAGGTGGCTCACGCTCGAAAGGCGCCCCCGTGTCCATCGGCAACTCTCCCGAAGACGACCGGCCTTCCCTCGGCGACGACGACCGGCCCTCCTTTGCTGACGACGACCGGCCGACGATCGGCCACGCCCTCAAGCAGGCCCGTATCGCGGCAGGACTGACCGTCGACGAGGTCAGTTCGATCACGCGCGTGCGCATCCCGATCGTGCAGGGCCTGGAGGAGGACGACTTCTCCCGGTGCGGCGGCGATGTGTACGCGCGCGGACACATCCGCACCGTCGCGCGGGCCGTGCATCTGGATCCCGAACCCCTGGTCGAGCGGTACGACGCCGACCACGGCGGCCGTCCCGCGCCCACGCCCGCGGCGCCCATGTTCGAGGCCGAGCGGATCAGGCCCGAGCGGCGCCGGCCGAACTGGACCGCGGCCATGGTCGCCGCGATCGTGGTGGTCGTCGGCTTCGTCGGCTTCACGATGTTCAGCGGCAGCGGCGACTCCAAGGGCAAGAGCACCCAGGTCGCCGAGGGCCCGACCCAGACGCACCAGCAGAGCCCCAGCCCCAAGCCGTCGTCGGTCCCGCCGGTCGCGCCCAAGCCGCCCGCCCCCTCCGACAGCGCCATCGCCGCGGCCCCGCAGGACAAGGTCACCGTCAAGCTCAGCGCCATCTCCGACAAGAGCTGGATCTCCGCCAAGGCGCACAACGGCCAGGTGCTCTACGACGGCCTCCTGGAGAAGGGCGAGTCGAAGACCTTCGTCGACGGCGAGAAGATCGATCTGATCCTCGGCAACGCCGGCGCGATCGAGCTCTACGTCAACGGCAAGAAGGTCGAGGACCAGTTCGGTGACGGCCAGGTCGAGCGGCTGACCTACACCAAGGGCGACCCGGTCGTCGGCTGACCGGGACCGCCGGAGTCCCGGCCGCGCACGGCCGCCGATTCCTTGATCAACCCTCGGGGCGGGGAGGCGGGCCGGGACAAAGTAGTCTTGAGTCCATGCCCGAACGCCGTACCGTCGCCCTTGTCACTCTCGGCTGCGCCCGTAACGAGGTGGACTCGGAGGAGCTTGCAGGCCGCTTGGCAGCGGACGGCTGGGAGCTCGTCGAGGACGCCTCGGACGCCGATGTCGCCGTCGTCAACACCTGTGGGTTCGTCGAAGCCGCCAAGAAGGACTCCGTCGACGCCCTCCTCGAAGCCAATGACCTCAAGGACCACGGCCGCACCCAGGCCGTGGTCGCCGTCGGCTGTATGGCCGAGCGGTACGGCAAGGAGCTCGCCGACGCGCTCCCCGAGGCCGACGGCGTGCTCGGCTTCGACGACTACGCCGACATCTCCAACCGCCTCCAGACCATCCTCAGCGGTGGCAGCGTGGAGGCGCACACCCCGCGCGACCGGCGCAAGCTGCTGCCGCTGAGCCCCGTCGAGCGCCAGAGCGCCGACGTGGCGCTGCCCGGCCACGCGCAGGAGGCGCCGGAGAGCGCCCCCGAGGACCTGCCGGAGGGCATCGCGCCCGCCTCCGGCCCGCGCGCCCCGCTGCGCCGCCGCCTGGACACCAGCCCGGTCGCCTCGGTGAAGCTGGCCTCCGGCTGCGACCGGCGCTGCTCGTTCTGCGCCATCCCGTCCTTCCGCGGCTCCTTCATCTCGCGCCGCCCCTCGGACGTGCTGGGCGAGACGCGCTGGCTGGCCGAGCAGGGCGTCAAGGAGGTCATGCTGGTCTCCGAGAACAACACCTCGTACGGCAAGGACCTCGGCGACATCCGGCTCCTGGAGACACTGCTGCCGGAGCTCGCGGCCGTCGACGGCATCGAGCGCGTCCGCGTCAGCTACCTGCAGCCCGCCGAGATGCGGCCAGGCCTGATCGACGTGCTGACCTCGACCGAGAAGGTCGTGCCGTACTTCGACCTGTCCTTCCAGCACTCCGCGCCCGGCGTGCTGCGGGCCATGCGGCGCTTCGGTGACACCGAGCGGTTCCTGGAGCTCCTGGAGACGATCCGCGCCAAGGCTCCGCTGGCCGGTGTGCGCTCCAACTTCATCGTCGGCTTCCCCGGTGAGACCGAGGCCGACTTCCAGGAGCTGGAACGCTTCCTCACGGCCGCCCGCCTCGACGCCATCGGCGTCTTCGGCTACTCCGACGAGGAGGGCACCGAGGCCGTCACGTACGAGAACAAGCTGGACGCCGAGGTGATCGCGGAGCGGCTCGACCACCTGTCGCGGCTCGCCGAGGAGCTCACCGCCCAGCGCGCCGAGGAGCGCGTCGGCGACACCGTCAGGGTGCTGGTCGAGTCGGTCGACGGCGAGGACGGCGTGGTGGGCCGCGCCGAGCACCAGGCGCCCGAGACCGACGGTCAAGTGCGGTTCACGGAGGGCACGGGACTGACGCCGGGCCGTATCGTCGAGGCGAAGGTCGTCGCCGCCGAGGGCGTCGACCTGGTGGTGACGAGTCTCGACGTCCTTGAGGAGGCGGCCAGATGACCGGAGTCCCGGCATCCGCGGCGGGCGGTGGCCGTACGCCGGCGCCCGGCGGCAAGCTGGGCGCGGCGGCCGTCAACCAGGCCAGCCTCTGGAACATCGCCAACATCCTCACCATGGTCCGGCTCGTGCTCGTGCCGGGCTTCGTGGCGCTGATGCTGCAGGACGGCGGGTACGACCCGGCCTGGCGGGCCTGGGCGTGGGCGGCGTTCGCCGTCGCCATGATCACGGACATCTTCGACGGGCATCTGGCCCGGACGTACAACCTGGTCACGGACTTCGGGAAGATCGCGGACCCCATCGCGGACAAGGCGATCATGGGCTCCGCGCTGGTCTGCCTCTCCTCGCTCGGCGATCTGCCGTGGTGGGTGACCGGGGTGATCCTCTTCCGGGAACTCGGGATCACGCTCATGCGTTTCTGGGTCATCAGGCACGGAGTGATTCCCGCCAGCCGGGGCGGGAAGCTCAAGACCCTGGCGCAGGGCACGGCAACGGGGATGTACGTGCTGGCGCTCACGGGTCCGCTGGCGACCCTGCGCTTCTGGGTGATGGCGGTCGCCGTGGTGCTGACGGTCGTCACCGGGCTCGACTATGTGCGACAGGCGGTCGTACTGAGGCGCCAGGGGCTCGCCGCGCAGCGCGCGGAGCGCGCCGCCGACGCCGCAGTGGAGGGACCGGGCCGGTGAGCGGGGCGGCCCGGATCGTCCAGGTGCTCACGGAGCGTGAGCAGACGCTTGCGGTGGCGGAGTCGCTGACGGGCGGACTGGTGGCCGCCGAAGTGACGTCCGTGGCGGGCGCCTCGCGCGTCTTCCGCGGCTCCGTGACGGCGTACGCGACGGAGCTGAAGCGGGACGTGCTGGGCGTCGACGCGACCCTTCTGGCCGAGCGCGGAGCGGTGGATCCCGAGGTCGCGCGGCAGATGGCGGCGGGTGTGCGGAAGGTCCTGGGTGCCGACTGGGGCCTGGCGACCACCGGCGTCGCCGGGCCCGCACCTCAGGACGGCCACCCCGTCGGGACGGTGTACGTGGCGGTCGCGGGACCGGACGGCACAGCAAAATCCATCGCTTTGAGGTTGAACGGCGACAGGGCGGAAATCCGTAGGGAGAGTGTACGGAGCGTGCTCGAACTGCTCTCCAGTGAACTCGGCGAAGATGCGCGGGCACAGGATACGGAACAGAACGGGGGGAATTGATGTTTGCAGCCCTGAGTGAACACGACATCGCTCCCCGCACGGCCGCAGCGCGAGGCGGTACGGTGGGGCGTGAAGGATGCGGCTACGCGGTCCGAGGAGGGAGCCACCGATGATTCTGCTCCGTCGCCTGCTGGGTGACGTGCTGCGTCGGCAGCGCCAGCGCCAGGGCCGTACTCTGCGCGAAGTCTCCTCGTCCGCCCGAGTCTCACTCGGCTATCTCTCCGAGGTGGAGCGGGGGCAGAAGGAGGCTTCCTCCGAGCTGCTCTCCGCGATCTGCGACGCGCTTGACGTACGGATGTCCGAGCTCATGCGGGAAGTGAGCGACGAGCTGGCACTTGCCGAGCTCGCTGCCTCGGCGGCGGCGAGCGACCCGGTGCCTGCACCGGTACGTCCGATGCTCAATTCGATCTCCGTGACGTCGGTGACCGGTGTCCCGACGGAGCGAGTGACGATCAAGGCGCCCGCGGAAGCGGTGGACGTCGTCGCGGCCTGACGCCTGTTGTCGTCAGGCTCTGTCTGTGAGTGGCCCCGACCGGTCTGTTGACCGGCCGGGGCTTCTCTGTTCCCCGGATCTTTTCCGGAATGCCCACTTTGTGGCTTCTGTGCCAAGGTGGGGAGAGTCAGTGCTCACGGAACGGAGTGCATGCATGTCTGTCGTCAAGAGCTCGCTGTCCGAGGCCGACCTGAAGACGGTCGGCGACGCCCTCCAGGGCGCACTCGTCGACCTGGTGGACCTCTCGCTGGTCTCCAAGCAGGTCCACTGGAACGTCGTCGGGCCGCGCTTCAGGTCCGTCCACCTCCAGCTCGACGAGGTGGTCGACACCGCGAGGCTCCACTCCGACACGGTGGCCGAGCGGGCCGCCGCGATCGGTGTGTCCCCCGACGGCCGCGCGGCGACCGTGGCGTCGTCGAGCGCCATCGGCAAGGTGCCGACCGGCTGGATCAAGGACACCGACGCGGTACGGATCCTGGTCGACGCGCTGGGTGCGGTGGTCACCAACATGCGCGAGCGGATCGACGCCACCGGCGAGCCCGACCCGGTCAGCCAGGACGTGCTCATCGGGCTGACGGCGGACCTGGAGAAGCATGCGTGGATGTTCCAGGCGGAGACGGCCTGAGGTGCGGGCGGGGGTGAAGGTGCTGTCGGGGGCGAAGGTGCTGTCAGGGTGAAGGTGCGGGCGGGGTGGGTGGGGCGGCGCGCGGGGCCTGGTGTGCGCTGCGACTGCATCCGGTGCGCCCTCCCGGTGAACGGGGGAGCGGTCTAGCGTCGGCCCGAGGAGGCGGCCATGGCGGTGGCGGTGCGATGGGTGCCGGCGCTCGTGGTGGGGGCGCTGTGGTGGTGGGCGGTGCTGCGCCTGCTGACGGCGCCCGAGGAGGCCGGAGTCCTGGAGGGCGCGGTGGCCGCGGGCGGCTGGGGCCTGAGCCTGCTGCCGGTGCATGTCACGAGCCCCACGGTCACCACGGCATCGCGACGCCGCCGTTCGGACGCAGGATCTGGCCCGTCGTGAACGACGAGGCGTCCGAGGCGAGATGGAGCACGGTGTGCGCGATGTCCTCGGGCTCGCCGACCCGCCCGAGCGGGGAGAGCCGGACCATCGTCGACTCGATCCGCCGCTGGTGCTCGGTCGAGTGCCGCTCGGTCATCGGCGTACGGACCCAGCCCGGAGCGATGGCGTTGACGCGGATGGCATGCGGGCCGAGCTCGGTGGCGAGCGTCTTCGTCAGCTGGACGACGGCCGCCTTCGAGGCGCTGTAGCAGAACAGCCCGGGCCCGGCGGAGTCGACGGCTCCGGACGCCATGGTGATGATGCTGCCCGGCGTACCGTTCTCGATCATGACGCGCGCCACCTCCTGACAGGAGTGCAGTACGCCTTTGAAGTTGACCGCGAGAACGCGGTCGAGGTCGGCGTCGTCGGTGTCGAGGACGGCGCTGGAGTGCATGATCCCGGCGATGGCGGCCAGGATGTCGACCCGGCCCGCGGCCCGGACGGCCGCGCGCAGCCGGGTGCGATCGGTCACGTCGAGCACATGGGTGTACGCGGCGCCACCTGCCTTCGCGATCAGCTCGCGGGTGCCCTGGAGGCCCTCGTCGTCGAGGTCGGCGCAGTGCACGACCGCGCCCGCCTCCGCGAGCAGCACGGCACTGGCCCGCCCGATACCGCCGGCGGCGCCGGTCACGAAGGCGGTGCGATCGGTGAGGTCGTACGCCGAGAGGGGCATGCGGGGACGGTACGGCGGAACCTGACGGGCCGTCAACTGGTCCTGCCTTGACGTGCCTTGACGTGCCTTGTCTTGCCCTGCCGCGCCCTGTCGTTCCTTGACGCGCCTTGTCTTGTCCTGCCGCGCCCTGCCTGCCGCGCCCTGCCCTGTCCTGTCCTGCCCTGTCGTTCCTTGCCGTGCCGCGTCAGTGGCTGTGCGCCGGTGGGTTGGGCTGGCAGCGGGGGCACCAGTAGGTGGGGCGTTCGCTGCCGGCGGGGTCGCGCAGGGTGGTGGCGCGCAGAGCCGTACCGCAGCGGGGGCAGGGCTGCCCGCTGCGTCCGTACACGTACACCTTCCGGGACGTACGCTCCCGATTCGCCTCCAGGATCTTCTTGGCGGCGACGACGACCCGCGCGGGGTCGGTGAGCTCGCCCACCGGCAGCCACGGCGCGGCCCGGACGGCGAAGCAGATCTCGGACTTGTAGATGTTGCCCACGCCCGCCAGATTGCGCTGGTCGAGCAGCGCCTCACCGAGTGGCCGGGCCGGGTCCTGGAGCAGGTTGCGCAGGGCCACCTCGGGGTCCCAGCCCGGCCCGAGCAGATCGGGGCCGAGGTAGCCGACGACGCGGTGCTCGTCGCGGGTGCGGAGCAGTTCGAGGACGGCCAGCCGGTATCCGACCGCCGTGCGCTCCGCCGTGCCCAGGATCGCCCGGATCTGGTCGCTCCGCCCGCCCCGCCAGCGCTCCCCGGGCGCGAACACCCGCCAGGACCCCTCCATCCTCAGATGCGAGTGGAGGGTGAGGCCGCCCTCGATCCGGGTGAGCAGGTGCTTGCCGCGCGGGGTGACGTCCAGCACGGCCCGCCCGGTCAGGTCGACGGTTGCGAGCCGGGGCACACGCAGATCGGACCGGACCAGCTCGCATCCGCCAAGCGCGCCACCGAGCCGCCGAGCGGTCTGCCAGACGGTGTCTCCTTCGGGCATGGGGCCATTGTGCCGGGGCGGGGGCTCGGGGGGCGGTTTTGGGGTGGGGGCCGGTCGGGGGGCGAGGGGCGAGGGGGCCGGGGGCGGCGACTCCCGGGCGCGGGCAGGGGCCGGGGGCGGCGACTCCCGGGCACGGGCAGGGTCCGGGGGCCCGGTCGGGGTGCCGGTCCGGGGCGAAGCCCCCGTAAGGGGCGCCGGGAACTGCGCGACCAGCCACACACCGCCCGCAGACGAACAGGGGGTTGCTGGGGCGCAGCCCCGCGGGGGGCGCCGGGGCACAGCCCCGCTCGGGGACTCCGGGGGCGAAGCCCCGGGAAACCCGCTCACCCCATCCGCCCCACCCCCCGGCCGCCCGCAGGGCTTTCGGGAAGGGGTGGGGTGGGGAATCAAGGCCGCAGCCGCAACCCCCGCGGCGTCGGTACGAACCCCGCCGACTCCAGCGAACGCGCGAGCGGCGACGTGAGCGCGGACTCGGCGTTGACCCGCTCCACGGTCACCGTGCCCAGCCGCCCCGCCCGAGCCGCCCCCGCCAGCGAATCCACCGCCGCCACCAGCGCCGGATCATCGGGCTCAGCCGGCCAGACCAGCAGGGACTTGCCGCCGCGCTCCATGTAGAGCGTGAGCTCACCGTCGACCAGAACGACCATCGACCCGGCCTTGCGGCCCGGCTTGTGCCCGGCCCCGGCGGGCGGCTCGGGCCAGGGAAGCGCCGCCCCGTAGGCGTTGGCGGGGTCCGCGGCCGCCAGCACCACACCACGGGGCGCGGGCCGCGCCTCCGCTCGGTCGCGCGCGGTGGCCGCCGCCCGCAGCCGGTCCACCGCCCCGTCCATCGCGAACTGGGCCGCGCCCAGCCCCTCGACCACATAGCCCCGCCGCGCCTGGCCGCTGTCCTCGAACGCCGCCAGGATCCGGTACGTCGCCGAGAAGCCGCCCTCGACCCCCTCGGCCGCGACCGCCCCCCGGGTGACCACGCCGTGGCGGTCGAGGAGCGTACGGGCCAGGGCGTGCGCCCGGTGCGTGGGGTCCGGCTCGCGGGCGGGCAGCAGCGACCAGCGCCCCGACACCGTCGGCGGACCGGTACGCGACGCGGGCCGCGCCGCCGCCGTCAGCGTCCCGTACCGCCCGCGCGGCACCGTCCGCTTGGCCCGGTGGGCCGTGGACCCGGCGGTGCGGCCCGAACCGAGCAGCGCCCGCAGGGGTGCGAGGGTGTCGTTGGTGAGCCGCCCCGACCACGCCAGGTCCCAGACCGCGTCGGCCAGTTGGGGGTCGGTCGCCTCCGGGTGCGTGGTGGAGCGGACCTGGTCGGCGATCTGCCGGAAGAACAGCCCGTAGCCGGGGGCGAGCGCCGTCAGCACCGACTCGTGCAGCGCGGTGAGCTCCAGGGGATGCGGCGGTGGCAGCAGCAGCGGCGCCGCGTCGGCGAGGAACAGGGAGACCCAGCCGTCCTTGCCCGGCAACGCGCCCGCCCCCGCCCACAGGACCTCGCCGGTGGTGGTGAGCTCGTCCAGCAGCCCCGGCCCGTAGTCGGAGACCCTGGATGGCAGGACCAGCTTCTCCAGGGCGGACGCGGGGACGGCCGCGCCCTGCAGCTGCTCGACGGCCCGGGCCAGCCCGTCGATGCCCCGCAGGCTGTTGCTCCCCAAGTGCTGCCACTGCGGCAGGAAGGTGGCGAGCGCCGCGGGCGGCACCGGTTCGAGCTCGTGGCGCAGCGCCGCCAGGGAGCGGCGGCGCAGTCGGCGCAGCACCGTCGCGTCGCACCACTCCTGCCCGAGCCCCGCCGGGTGGAACTCGCCCTGCACCACCCGTCCGCTCGCCGCCAGCCGCTGCAACGCGCCGTCCGTGACGGCCGTGCCGAGGCCGAACCGGGCGGCCGCCGTGGCCGAGGTGAACGGCCCGTGCGTGCGCGCGTACCGCGACAGGAGGTCGCCGAGGGGGTCCTTGACCGGCTCCATGAACGCCTCGGGCACGCCCACCGGCAGCGCCGTGCCCAGCGCGTCGCGAAGCCGCCCCGCGTCCTCGATCGCCGCCCAGTGCTCGGCGCCACCGATCCGCACCCGGATGGCGCGGCGGGCCGCCGCGAGCTCCTGCGGCCACCCGGGCTCGGCACCGCGCGCGACCAGCTCGTCGTCGGTCAGCGGCCCCAGGACCCGCAACAGATCGGCGACGCCCTCCACATCCTTGATCCGGCGGTCCTCGGCGAGCCACTGGAGCTCCTGCTCCAGCTCGGTGAGGACGTCCGCGTCCAGGAGCTCGCGCAGCTCGGCCTGGCCGAGCAGCTCGGCCAGCAGACGGGAGTCGAGCGAGAGGGCGGCGGCCCGCCGCTCGGCCAGCGGCGAGTCACCCTCGTACAGGAACTGGGCGACATAGCCGAAGAGCAGCGAGCGTGCGAAGGGGGACGGCTCGGGCGTGGTCACCTCGATCAGCCGGACCCGGCGCGCCTCCAGGTCACCCATCAGCTCGGTCAGCCCCGGAACGTCAAAGACGTCCTGGAGGCACTCGCGGACGGCTTCCAGGACGATCGGGAACGAGCCGAACTCGCTCGCCACCTGGAGCAGTTGGGCCGCCCGCTGGCGCTGCTGCCACAGGGGGGTGCGCTTGCCGGGGTTGCGCCGGGGCAGCAGCAACGCGCGCGCGGCGCACTCCCGGAAGCGGGCGGCGAACAGCGCCGAGCCGCCCACCTGGTCGGTGACGATCTGCTCGATCTCGCCCTTGTCGAAGACGGCGTCCGCCGCGCCGACGGGGGCCTGTTCGCTGTCGTACGTCGAGTCCAGGTGCCCCGGGTCCTGGTCGAGCAGGTCCAGGCCCATCAGATCGGCGTCGGGCAGCCGCAGCACGATGCCGTCGTCGGCGTGCATGACCTGGGCGTCCATCCCGTACCGCTCGGCCAGACGGGCGCCGAGCGCCAGCGCCCAGGGCGCGTGCACCTGGGCCCCGAAGGGGGAGTGGATGACGACCCGCCAGTCGCCCAGTTCGTCGCGGAACCGCTCGACGAGGATGGTCCGGTCGTCCGGCACATGGCCGCACGCGCGGCGCTGCTCGTCGAGGTAGGCGATCACATTGTCGGCCGCCCACGCGTCCAGACCCGCGCTCAGCAGCCGCAGCCGCGCGTCCTCGGGGCTGAGCGAGCCGACCTCGCGCAGGAACGCGCCCAGCGCCCGCCCCAGTTCGAGCGGACGGCCCAGCTGGTCGCCCTTCCAGAAGGGCAGCCTTCCCGGCACGCCGGGGGCGGGGGAGACCAGCACGCGGTCGCGGGTGATGTCCTCGATCCGCCAGGAGGTCGTGCCCAGCGTGAACACATCGCCGACGCGCGACTCGTAGACCATCTCCTCGTCGAGCTCGCCGACCCGGCCGCCGCCCTTCTTGGGGTCGGAGCCCGCCAGGAAGACCCCGAAGAGGCCGCGGTCCGGGATGGTGCCGCCGGACGTCACCGCGAGGCGCTGGGCGCCGGGGCGGCCCGTCACCGTACCGGCCACGCGGTCCCACACCACGCGCGGGCGCAGCTCCGCGAAGGCGTCGGACGGATAGCGGCCCGCCAGCATGTCCAGGACGGCCGTGAACGCCGACTCCGGCAGCGCCGCGAAGGGCGCCGCCCGGCGCACCAGCGCCAGCAGGTCGTCCGCCTGCCAGCTGTCCAGGGCCGTCATGGCGACCAGTTGCTGGGCCAGCACGTCCAGCGGGTTGGACGGGATCCGCAGCGACTCGATGGATCCCGAGCGCATCCGCTCGGTGACCACCGCCGACTGGACCAGATCGCCCCGGTACTTCGGGAAGACCACTCCCGTGGAGACCGCGCCCACCTGATGGCCCGCGCGGCCCACCCGCTGGAGCCCGGAGGCGACCGACGGCGGCGACTCGACCTGCACGACCAGGTCCACCGCGCCCATGTCGATGCCCAGTTCAAGACTGGAGGTGGCGACGACGGCGGGCAGCCGGCCCGCCTTCAGGTCCTCCTCGACCAGCGCGCGCTGCTCCTTGGAGACCGAGCCGTGATGGGCGCGCGCGAGGACGGGCGGCGCGCCCTTGGCCGCGCCCGACTGGGCCATGACCTCGGCCGGGGAGTGGGCCTCCGGCAGGGGCACGGCGGTCTCGCCCGCCTCCAGTGCGGCCGCGGTGGCACGCTCGTACGCGATCTCGTTGAGCCGGTTGCACAGCCGCTCCGCCAGGCGGCGGGAGTTGGCGAAGACGATTGTCGAGCGGTGCGCCTGCACCAGGTCGACGATGCGCTCCTCCACGTGCGGCCAGATCGACGGCTTCTCCGCGCCCTCGGCGGCGTCGGCCGCCGGCGAGCCGCCCAGCTCTCCCAGATCCTCCACCGGAACGACCACCGACAGGTCGAACTCCTTGGCGGAGCGCGGCTGGACGATCTCCACCTTGCGCTGCGGCGACAGGAAGCGCGCCACCTCGTCCACCGGGCGCACCGTCGCCGACAGGCCGATCCGGCGGGCGGGCCTGGCCAGCAGCTCGTCCAACCGCTCCAGGGACAAGGCCAGATGGGCTCCGCGCTTGGTGCCCGCCACCGCGTGCACCTCGTCCAGGATCACCGTCTCGACGCCCGCCAGCGCCTCGCGCGCGGAGGACGTGAGCATCAGGAACAGCGACTCGGGCGTGGTGATCAGGATGTCCGGCGGGCGGGTCGACATGGCGCGGCGCTCGGCGGGCGGGGTGTCGCCGGAACGGATCCCGACCCGCACCTCCGGCTCCGGCAGCCCCAGGCGCACCGACTCCTGGCGGATGCCGGTGAGCGGAGAGCGGAGATTGCGCTCGACGTCGACGGCCAGCGCCTTCAGCGGTGACACGTACAGCACCCGGCAGCGCTTCTTCGCCTCGGCGGGCGGCGGGGCGGCGGCCAGCCCGTCCAGAGCGGCCAGGAACGCGGCGAGGGTCTTGCCCGAGCCGGTCGGCGCGACCACCAGGACGTCCGAACCCTCGGAGATCGCCCGCCAGGCGCCCTCCTGCGCGGCGGTGGGCGCGGTGAAGGCCCCCGTGAACCAGCCCCTGGTCGCGGGGGAGAAGGAGTCCAGCGCTGTCCGTGCCATGGTCCCCATCGTGCACCCACCCACTGACAATGGCCCGGAGCTGCGAGAATGCGGATATGAACGCGGCCGAGGAGTGGGCACGGCACTGGCGGTATCCGGGGCTGCCGGGCCTCGAACTGCTCCACGCCCGCTACGTCAGCCACTCCTTCGCCCGGCACAGCCACGAGGGCTTCGTCTTCGGCGCGGTGCGCGGCGGGATCGAGGACGTGGTCCTGCCCGGCGAGACCATACGGGCTCGCCCCGGCACTGTCGTCATGATCAACCCCGAGGTGCCGCACTCCGCGCACGCCGGAGTCCCCGAGGGCTGGACGTACGCCACGCTCTACCCCTCGTCACAGCTGATCGCCGACATCGCCGCCGAGGTCACCACCTTGCGCGGCACCGTGGGCTTCGCCGAGATCATCGTCGAGGACCCGGACACCTCCCTGCTCATCCAGGAGGTGCACCGGGCGGCCGAGCAGGGCAACGCCCTCGCCGCCGACACGGTGTTCCGCGTCGCCGTCGCCCGGCTGCTGCGCCGCCACGGGCGTTCCCTGCCCGGGCGTACCACCGGCTCGGCGGGCGCCCGCACGGCGGCCGCCGCACGCGCCCTCCTGGAACAGCGGCTGGCTGACCCGCCGTCCTTGGAACAGCTGGCGAACGACCTCGGGACCAGCCCGTTCGCGCTGCTGCGGGCCTTCAAGGGCGCGTACGGGCTGCCGCCGCACACCTGGCTCACCGGCGAACGCGTCCGCCGTGCCCGGCTGCTCCTGGAGGCCGGGACCGCGCCCGCCGAGGCCGCCGTGGCCGTGGGCTTCACGGACCAGCCGCACCTCAACCGCCACTTCACCCGCATCGTGGGCGTGACGCCTGGCGTGTACCGCAGGGAGCGCGCAAGAACGTACAAGAACGCGGGGGCCCCGCCCACGTAACGTCCCGGACGTGGCAGCAGAACAGTCAGCACTCCCAGACATACGCCCGAAGGGCGAATCCGAACCGGGCCCCGCGGCGACCGGCACGGCGGCGCACCCCGACGCCGGGGCCAAGCCCGACTCCGCCGTCGTCAGGGACGCCCTCGGCGTCGGCGTGGCCGTGGGGCTCTCCGGCTTCGCCTTCGGTGTGACCTCGGCCGGATCAGGTCTCACACTCCTGCAGACGTGTGCGCTCAGCCTCCTCGTCTTCACCGGGGCCTCGCAGTTCGCCCTGGTGGGCGCGCTCGCGGCGGGCGGCAACCCGTTCACGGCGGCGGCCGGAGCCTTCTTCCTGGGCGTACGCAACGCCTTCTACGGGCTGCGGCTGTCGCAGTTGCTCGCACTCCCGCGCGCGGTGCGGCCGTTCGCCGCCCAGTGGGTGATCGACGAGACGACCGCCGTGACGCTCGCCCAGCCCACCCGGCGGGCCGCCCGGATCGGCTTCACCGTCACGGGACTCACGCTCTACGTGCTGTGGAACCTCACGACCCTGGCCGGAGCCGTCGGCGCGGAGGCGATCGGCGACACGGACGCGTGGGGGCTGGACGCGGCGAGCCCCGCCGTCTTCCTGGCGCTGCTCGCGCCGATGCTCACCACCGCCACGGAGCGGATCACCGCCGGGCTCGCGGTCCTGCTGGCCCTGGGCTTCCTGCCGGTGCTGCCGGCCGGGGCGCCGGTCCTGATGGCCGCGCTCGCCGCACCCGCCGTGCTGTTCCTGAAGGGCCGCCGGGATGCCGCGAAGGCTCGCGAGAACACCGGGACGGATCGCGAGAACGCCGAGACGGATCGTGAGAACGCCAAGAACGGCCACGAGAGCGCCAGGAACAGCCACGAGAACGTCAGGAACAGCCACGAGAACGTCAAGAACGGCCGGGGCACATCCGTATCGGCCGACGGGAACTCCGTGAAGGGAGCGGGGCGTTGAACGTCTGGATCGCCATCGCCGCCACCGCCTTCGGCTGCTACCTGGTCAAGCTCCTCGGCCTCCTGGTCCCCGCCGGGGCCCTGGAGCGGCCGCTCGTGCGACGGCTCGCCGCGCTGCTCCCGGTGGCGCTGCTGGCCGCCCTGACCGCCCAGCAGACCTTCAGCAGCGGACAGCACCTGGTGCTCGACGCCCGAGGCGCGGGCCTGGCGGCGGCAGCCGTCGCCCTGATGCTGCGCGCCCCCTTCCTGGTGATCGTCGCCGCCGCCGTACTGGTCACGGCGGGGGTACGGGCACTGGGCGGCTGAGAGCCGTCCGGCAGTCCGGACCGGCCGTAGGAGCGCATCCGCCCGCCCCTCCCCGTGGGGGACGGCGGATGCTCCGCCGGCCGGGTGCCCGGCGTCAGTCGATCGCGCGGCCGTACGCCCGCAGGGTCCGCAGCGCCTCGATCGTCACGATCGGCCGCCACTCCAGAGCGGTGCCCGGCGCCCACTCGCGCCAGTGGATGGGCCAGCCGCCGTCCTCCCGCTGCTCGGCCGCGAGGTGGTCGAGCGAGCGCGCCATCTCCTCGTCCGTGAACCAGCGGCGGGCCAGAGATTTCGGCACGCGCGCGTAGTCGTGCGGAAAGTGGTGCTCGGCCGGGGCGTATCCGGGGGCGACCGGGAAGTCCCCGAGCCGGTCCGGATCGAGGACCGCCAGGCGCTGCTCACGGACCAGCCGCCCGAGCCGGTCCGCCGCCGCCTCGGCCCGCACGCGGTCCGGCACCCCGTCCAGGAAGGCGATCGCCGCCTCGATCTCGTAGGGGTGCGACTTCTCCAGCGCGTCCACCGCCGCCCAGCAGAAGTCCGTGGCCCGGAAGAGCCAGGCGTGCCACACCTGGTTGCGGTGGAGCAGCCCGACCACCGGCCCCGTGGCCAGCAGTTCGCTGGGCGGGTCGTCGACGATCCGCACGAACGGCGCCACGGGATAGCCGCGCGCCGACGGGTGCAGCGCGGGCAGGGCCCCGTCCTGCGTCGAGACCGCCGTCAGGTAGCCGCAGATCCGCTCCGCCCGCCGGCCGCTCAGCCGGCCGACGGAGTCCAGCACGCGCAGGGCGTGCGCGGTGTGCAGGGGCTGACTGACGGGGCCGCGCAGATCGGGCTCCAGCGCGTGCCCGTAGCCCCCGTCGTCGTTCTGGTAGGCGGCGAGCGCGGTCTCGACTTCCTCGGCGCCGCCGCCGAGGAAGTGGTGCGCGAACCGACGCTGCTCCAGCACGCGGGCCGTCAGCCAGACGAAGTGCTCGGCTCGGGCGAGCGGCGTGCGGGGCGTGCGGGACGTGCGGACAGTCGCGGGTGATGTTCCGGATCCGGGCATGGTCCGACCGTAGGGTGCGCAGCGCCGCGGACAAGCCGGACGGCCCCGGCTGCACTCTCAGGGGCGGGATACTGGAGTCATGCGGTTGACGATTTTCTGGGAGCGGATGGCCGACCACTTCGGCGCCGCGTACGCCGACTCCTTCGCGCGCGACCATGTGATGGCCGAGCTGGGCGGGCGCACCGTGCACGAGGCGCTCGATGCGGGCTGGGAGACCAAGGACGTCTGGCGGGCCGTGTGCACCGCCATGGACGTGCCCGCGCACAAACGGTGACGGTCCGGGGCTGAGGGCCCGCTGTCCGAGGCATGGGCGAGACTTGCTGCGTGGCACCGACTGACGAGAGCGACACCCAGACAGACCGCCGGGCCGACCGCCCGGCCGGGAACGACCGCCGACCTGCGGACGGAGTCCGTCCCGAGGACGGGCCGCGTTCCGACGGCGCCGCGCGCCTGCCCGAGGAAGGCCGGCTGTCCGCGACGGACGGCGGGCACGCGCCCGTGGTCCCGCACGCGACCGCGGGCGACACCCCGGCCGCGCCCGGGGCGGCTCCGGGCGCCGGGGCCGCCGGAGCGCCGCCGCCCATGCCCGGGACCGGCGGCGCCGTGCGCATGCCCCGGTGGCTGCCGCGCGCCATGGTGCTCGCGCTCGCCCTCTACGCCTGCTTCCAGCTCGGCAGCTGGGCCTTCCACCAGCTCATCGGGCTGCTGATCAACATCCTGATCTCGTTCTTCCTCGCCCTCGCGGTGGAGCCGGCCGTGGGGCGGATGTCGGCCCGCGGGATGCGCCGCGGCCTCGCCACCTTCCTCGTCTTCTTCGCGGTGATCATCGCGACGGCCGGGTTCATCGTGCTGCTCGGCTCGATGCTGGCGGGCCAGATCGTCGACATGGTCGAGCACTTCCCGAAGTACCTCGACTCGGTGATCAGCTGGATCAACCACACCTTCCACACCGAACTGTCCCGGGTCGAGGTCCAGGACAGCCTGCTGCACTCGGACTGGCTCCAGAAGTACGTGCAGAACAGCGCGAGCGGTGTGCTCGACGTCTCGGCCACCGTCCTGGGCGGCCTCTTCCGGCTGCTGACGATCTTCCTGTTCTCGTTCTACTTCGCGGCCGACGGGCCCCGGTTGCGGCGCACCATCTGCTCCATGCTGCCGCCCGCCCGCCAGACCGAGGTGCTGCGCGCCTGGGAGATCGCGGTCGACAAGACCGGCGGCTACCTCTACTCGCGCGGCCTGATGGCGCTCATCTCGGGCATCGCGCACTACATCCTGCTGCAGATCCTGGGCGTGCCGTACGCCCCGGCGCTCGCGGTCTGGGTGGGTCTGGTCTCCCAGTTCATCCCCACCATCGGTACGTATCTGGCGGGCGCGCTGCCCATGCTCATCGCCTTCACCGTCGACCCCTGGTACGCGGTGTGGGTGCTCGGGTTCGTGGTGATCTACCAGCAGTTCGAGAACTACATGCTGCAGCCCAAGCTCACCGCCAAGACGGTCGACATCCACCCGGCGGTCGCCTTCGGCTCGGTCATCGCCGGCACCGCGCTGATGGGGGCGGTCGGCGCGCTGATCGCGATCCCCGCGGTGGCGACGCTCCAGGCGTTCCTGGGCGCCTATGTGAAGCGTTACGACGTGACGGACGACCCGCGCGTGCACGGCAGGCGCGAGCGGGGCGGAGACTCGGCCCTGGTGCGCATACGGCGTGCGCTGGGCCGTGAGCGGACGGCGGAGCCGGTCGCGTCGACGGGCGGCGACGGCTCCTGAGGCGGTCGGCCGGAGCCCCCGGCCGCCCCCTCGCCCGTGCCGCGTGGTTCGCTTGACACCAAAATCGAACATCCATTCATATGGAAGCAGGGCCCTGTGTTCACTTGGGTTCCGCCGGGTTTCCGGTGGGGGTTATCCACAGGCGGGAGGGACTCCGGGGCCCATTGTCAGTGGCAGGGGTTAGCGTCTTTGACGTGAAGCGATCGACTCAAGCAAACCGGGTGGAACCCATGGCAGGAACCGACCGCGAGAAGGCGCTGGACGCCGCGCTCGCACAGATTGAACGGCAATTCGGCAAGGGCGCGGTGATGCGCCTGGGCGAGCGGCCGAACGAGCCCATCGAGGTCATCCCCACCGGGTCGACCGCGCTCGACGTGGCGCTCGGCGTAGGCGGACTGCCGCGCGGCCGCGTGGTGGAGGTCTACGGACCGGAGTCCTCCGGCAAGACGACCCTGACGCTGCACGCGGTGGCGAACGCGCAGCGGGCCGGCGGCCAGGTCGCCTTCGTGGACGCGGAGCACGCGCTCGACCCCGAGTACGCGAAGAAGCTCGGCGTCGACATCGACAACCTGATCCTGTCCCAGCCGGACAACGGCGAGCAGGCTCTGGAGATCGTCGACATGCTGGTGCGCTCGGGCGCGCTCGACCTGATCGTCATCGACTCCGTCGCGGCCCTGGTGCCGCGCGCGGAGATCGAGGGCGAGATGGGCGACTCGCACGTGGGTCTCCAGGCCCGCCTGATGAGCCAGGCGCTCCGGAAGATCACCAGCGCGCTGAACCAGTCCAAGACCACCGCGATCTTCATCAACCAGCTCCGCGAGAAGATCGGTGTGATGTTCGGCTCGCCGGAGACCACGACCGGTGGGCGCGCCCTGAAGTTCTACGCCTCGGTGCGCCTCGACATCCGCCGCATCGAGACCCTGAAGGACGGCACCGACGCGGTCGGCAACCGCACCCGCGTCAAGGTCGTCAAGAACAAGGTCGCGCCGCCCTTCAAGCAGGCCGAGTTCGACATCCTCTACGGCCAGGGCATCAGCCGCGAGGGCGGCCTGATCGACATGGGCGTCGAGCACGGCTTCGTCCGCAAGGCCGGCGCCTGGTACACGTACGAGGGCGACCAGCTCGGCCAGGGCAAGGAGAACGCCCGCAACTTCCTGAAGGACAACCCCGACCTCGCCAACGAGATCGAGAAGAAGATCAAGGAGAAGCTGGGCGTCGGCGTCCGGCCCGAGGAGCCCAAGGCCGAGCCCGGTCCGGACGCGGCCGGTGCGACCTCGGAGGCGGAGGCGGCATCCGTGCCCGCCCCGGCCACCAAGGCCAAGACGGCCAAGGCCGCCGCCGCCGCCAAGAGCTAGGCCATGACACGCAGGACCGAATGGGCCGAGCCGGACGGGACGGGTCCCGAGCGGGCCCGGTCCGGGCGGCCGGGCCCGAAGCGGGCCGGCTCCCGGCGGGCCGGCCCGGAGGGATTCGGTGACGGCGCCGACCCGTCGAGGGCCGAGAAGGACCCGGCGCCGCAGGACCCGGCTGAGCGGGCGCGGGCGATCTGCCTGCGCCTGCTCACCGGGACCCCCCGGACCCGTAAGCAACTGGCCGACGCCCTCAAGAAGCGGGAGATCCCCGACGAGGTCGCCGAGGAGGTCCTCTCGCGCTTCGAAGAGGTCGGGTTGATCAACGATGCGGCGTTCGCGGGGGCCTGGGTCGAATCCCGCCACCACGGACGCGGCCTGGCCCGCCGGGCACTCGCCCGCGAGCTGCGCACCAAGGGCGTGGACTCGGCGGTCGTCGACGAGGCCGTCGGGCAGCTCGACTCCGACCAGGAGGAGGAGACCGCGCGGGAGCTGGTGGCCCGTAAGCTCCGCTCCACCCGAGGCCTGGACCGCGACCGTCGCATCCGCCGCCTCGCCGGCATGCTGGCCCGCAAGGGCTACCCGGAGGGCATGGCCCTCAGAGTCGTCCGCCAGGCCCTGGAGGCGGAGGGCGAAACGGCGGACGACTTGTACGAGACGTACTGAGGCGGTACGAGACGTGCCCGGGGGGGGGTGCTCGGGCCGCCCCCGTCCCCCTGAGCCCGTCCGTGCCTCACGCGGCGGGCGGCGCCACCGGCAAACCGTTCGCGCGCCACGCCTGGAAGCCGCCGACCAGGTCCGTCGCCCGGTGCAGGCCCAACTGGCGCAGGGACGTGGCCGCGAGGGACGACGCGTAGCCCTCGTTGCAGACCACCACGACCCGCAGGTCGTGGCCGGTGGCCTCCGGGGCGCGGTGGCTGCCCTGGGGGTCGAGCCGCCACTCCAGCTCGTTGCGCTCGACGACGAGCGCTCCGGGGATCAGGCCGTCGCGCTCCCGCAGCGCCGCGTACCGGATGTCCACCAGGAGCGCCTCGCCCGCCCGCGCCGCGTCGTGCGCCTCCCGGGCCTCGACCCGGTCCAGGCCCTCGCGCACCCGGTCCAGCAACTCGTCGATTCCCACCGGGCGTTCGCTCACTGCCAGTCCTCCGGGCGCTCGACGTGCTCCAGACGCAGTACCGCGCCCGTACGGCTGTAGCGCCGGATCAGGGGCAGCGGTGGGTAGTACGCGTGGACCGAGATCGTGTGCTCGGTCGTCGACTCGTTGCGCACCTCGTGCACATGGTGCGGCCCGAAAGCCCGCCCCTTTCCGGCCTCCACGCTCCGTGAACGGTCGAGGTCCTCGGCGAGTTCCAGCGTCTTCCACCCCTCGGACGGCAGCCGGGCCGCCAGGGAGTCCTCCCTGAGCGTCCCGGCCGCCGTCGCGAAAGCGCCGTGGGAGCCGCCGTGGTCGTGCCAGCCGGTGCCGGTGCCAGGAGGCCAGCCGATCAGCCAGGCCTCGCTGCCGCCGGGGCCGTCGAGCCGGATCCAGGTCCTGCCCTGCGGATCGAGCGGCAGGGAGGCGACGAGCGAGGCGTCGGCGGCGGTGCGGCGGACGAAGTCGAGCAGGTCCGCCTGGCTCGGCGCACAAGGGGAAGCGGGTCCGGGCAGCGGGACGCGGGTGGAAGCGGGCGTGGTGGGGTGTGCGGAAGGTGACACGGGGGCCGTCCTGGGAGTTCGCGTGTGCGCGCGTACGCCGGACAGCGGCCCGGCGGCGCGAGGTAGGGAGGCGAATCAGCAGGACGGGCGACACACGCAGCCCGCGTAGCGGACGAGGTCCATATGGACCCTCCGCCACAGGCGCACATCGGTGTCGGTCACGTTCCGGAGTACACCATGTGCGTCCGTGCCGGTCAATTGATGTCCGCGGTGCGGTCCTCCACGCGCGCGTGGACGACGGGCCCGCCGCGCGCCGCGTCGGCCGCCGTGTACAACTCGCCCGGCCACACCCCGCCGAAGGCGGCGACCAGGTGGCCGTCGGGACGCACGAGCAGCACCGTGTGGGCGGCCGCTCCCGGGTACTCCTCGGCCACCAGCAGCTCGGCGTCGGCGGGCAGCGCGTTCACCGCGGCCGCCAGGCGCGGCATCACCCCGGCGGTCTGCCAGTGCCGCCGGTCCCAGACGCGGGTGCCGGGCGCGATCAGGACCACCAGGAGCCGCCCCCGGTCCAGCCGGTCGCGCAGAGCCACCGTGGACCCGTCCGGAGCCGTGACCGGCACGTCCTCGACGGGTGCGCCCGCTTCCGTGCCGACCGGCGCGTGCGCCTCGGCGGGTGGGGGCGCGAGGGGGGAGTGCGGGTAGGCGGCAGGCGCGCCGAGCGGGCCGTGCCCCAAGTGGCCGTCGGCGAGCAGCGCGTCGTGGCCGCGCGCGGCGCCCGGGATGTACGAGCGCAGTCCTCCGCCGCCCCGCAGGACCGGCATCGCCTGGTCGGCGGCGCGCAGCCGGGCGGCGACGCTCGCGCGGCGCTCCGTCTGATAGCTGTCGAGCAGCACCTCGGAGGCGCCGTGGTGCCAGGCCTGCGCCAGCTTCCAGGCCAGGTTCGAGGCGTCCCGCAGGCCCTCGTCGAGGCCCTGGATGCCCACCGCGCCCAGCAGATGGGCGGCGTCCCCGGCGAGGAAGGCGCGGCGCACCCGCCAGCGGCGGGCGAGGCGGTGGTGGAGCGTGTACACCCCGGTGTCCAGGAGCTCGTACGGCGGGGTCGTGCCGCACCACCCGGCCAGCGTGTCGCGCAGCCGGCCCAGCAGCGCGTCGGGGGTGACGAGTTCGGCGCGGGCGGGCAGCAGCCAGTCGATGCGCCAGGTCCCGTCGGGCAGCGGACGGGCCGTCACCTCCTCGCCGCCGGTGCGCCACGGCGGCAGCCGGTGCAGCAACGCCTCGCCGGGCCAGGGGAGTTCGGTGCGCAGGGCGACGACGGCATGGCGCTCCACCGCCGTACGCCCGGCGAAGCGGACGTCGAGGAGTTTGCGCACGGTGGAGCGCGCGCCGTCGCAGCCCACCAGATAGCTGCCGCGCCACCAGGTGGCGCCCGGGCCGCCGGTGTGGGCGGCGACGCCGCTGTCGTCCTGCTCCAGGGCGTCCAGACGGCCCCCGGGCGCCAGCTTCACCAGCCGGGAGGCGGCCGCCGCGTCCCGCAGGCCACGGGTGAGGGCGTGCTGGGGCAGATGGACCGGCGACGGGCCGCCGTCGAGACCGTCTCCGAAGGAGACCTGTCGTTGCGGGGTGCCGCGTCGCATGGCCCGCCAGCCCGTCCAGCGGGCGCCCTCGTCGCGTACCGCGGCGCAGCCCAGCCGTTCCGCGAAGGCGGCCGTGTCGGGCCGCAGGACGGCCGTACGGACCGGGCGGGGCTCCTCGACGCCGGACCCCTCGTCCAGGACGACGGAGGGCACCTTCTGGGCGGCGAGCGAGAGGGCGAGCGCGAGTCCGACCGGACCGGCGCCGACGACGATCACCGGGTCCACGACGTGGCTCCCTGGGCCCGGCGGGACGGCTGACAGGTGGCGCTGAGGACCCGGTGCACGATCACAGAACGTATGCAACCCACTGCGGGTGCTTGCGTCAAGTGACGGAGGCAGTGACGCGAGCGCCACTGCCTCATGGTTCGTCAGTTTGTCGTACCGCCAGGCCCGTCGGGCCCTTCGGCCCCGGCACCCACGACCGCACCTACCGGGTCGGCGGCGGTCACCGGGGCCGCTGCCGTGCCCATGGTGATGCCGGTCTTCGCGCGCCGGCCGCGCCGCTCGATCCAGGTGGCGAGCCCGGACAGCGCCAGGCACATCGCCACGTAGATGGCGCCGATGACAACGATCGTCGACACGTACGGGTACTGGCCGTTGACCTGGGTGTTGCTCGCGATCAGACGGGCCGTCTGGAGCAGCTCGGGGTAGAGGATGATGAAGCCGAGCGAGGTGTCCTTGAGGGTGACCACCAGCTGGCTGATGATCGTCGGCAGCATCGCCCGGACCGCCTGCGGCATCAGCACGCTGGTCATGACCTGGGTCTTGCTCATGCCGAGCGCGTACGCCGCCTCGCGCTGGCCCTTGGGCACGGAGTTGATGCCCGCGCGCAGCACCTCGGCCTGGACGCAGCCGTTGTAGATCGACAGGCCGAGCGCCAGCGCCCACATCGAGTAGTCGGTCAGGAAGCCGACCCAGACGGCGTAGATGGTGATCAGCAGCGGGATCGACCGGAAGAGCTCGATGAAGCCCGTCGCGGCCCAGCGGACCGGCTTGTGGTCGGAGAGCCGGGCGACCGCCAGGAGCACACCGAGGACCAGCGAGCCGACCGCCGCCAGGCCGAAGGCCTTCAGGGTGGCGACGACGCCGTCGGCGATGTTCTGCCGGATGCCCGAGTAGTTGAAGATGTCCCACATCTCGGGGGCCAGATGGCCCTTGTCCGACAGCCGCACGATGCTCACGGCGAGCAGCGCGAGGATGGCGAGCGAGCCGAGGACGGCGTAGATCCGGTTGCGTACGACGGCCTTGGGGCCCGGGGCGTCGTAGAGAACGCTGGCGCTCATCGGGCGACCTCCATACGGCTCTCCAGCAGGCGGAAGGCGCCGCTGATGGAGAAGGTGACGACCAGGTAGCCCAGGGCGACCCAGAGGAAGACGGGGACGATGTCGTAGCCCTGGTCGCTCATCAGCTTCTGCCAGCCGAAGAGTTCGGTGACGCTGAAGGCGCCCGCGATCGCCGAGTTCTTGGTGAGCGCGATGAAGATCGAGCTCAGCGGCGGGATGACGGTCCGGGTGGCCTGCGGAAGCACGATCAGGCGCAGGGTCTGCGTGAACGTCATGCCGATCGAGCGGGCGGCCTCGGCCTGGCCCAGCGGGACGGTGTTGATGCCGGACCTGACGGTCTCGCACACGAAGGAGGCGGTGTAGAAGCCCAGGGCGAGCGAGCCGAGCAGGAAGGGGCTCATCCCCGGGAAGAAGATCTCCGGGACGACGAAGAAGAAGACGAGGAACAGCAAGGTCAGCGGGGTGTTGCGCAGCAGCGTCACCCAGGCGGTGCCGAAGAAGCGCAGCGGCGGCACCGGCGAGACCCGGAATCCGGCCAGCAGCAGCCCGAGGACCAGGGCGATGACCGAACTGACGGCGGTGATCTCCACGGTTCCTATGAAGCCGTCACGGAATTCCGAGAAGTTGTCGAGCAGTACGTTCATGAGGTCTCCGCGTCGGCGGGCGGCTGGCTGGGCGGGCAGGGCCGGGAGCGCCCTCTACGCGCGCGTAGAGGGCGTCTCGCACGGGGGGGATCAGTAGCGCTGGACGGCCGGCGGGTCGACGTACCCGGCGCCGGACAGGCCGAGGGTCGCCTCGTAGATCTTCTTGTAGGTGCCGTCCTTGACGTGCTTCTCGATCGCGTCGTTGACGAAGTCGCGCAGCGCCTTGTCGTCCTTGTTCATGCCGACGCCGTACGGCTCCTGCGTGAAGGGGTGACCGGCGACCTTGAGCTTGCCGGAGTTGGCGGCCGCGTAGCCCTTGAGGATCGAGTCGTCGGTGGTGACCGCGTCGACCTGCTTGGTCAGCAGCTGCTGCACGCAGTCGGAGTACTTGGCGAGCTCGACGACCTTCGCGCCGTACTCCGGCTTCTTGATCTCCTGGAGCGGGGTGGAGCCGACGATCGAGCAGACCTTCTTGCCCTTGACCGTGCTCTTGTCGGTGATCGCGGTCTCGTCCTTGCGGACCAGCAGGTCGGCGCCCGCCTTGTAGTACGGACCAGCGAAGCCGACGAGCTTCTTGCGCTTGTCGTTGATCGTGTAGGTGCCCACGTAGTAGTCGACCTGGCCCTTGGAGATCGCGGTCTCCCGGACGCCGGAGTCGACGGTCTTCCACTCGATCTGGTCCTTGGTGAAGCCCAGGTCGGCGGCGATCATCCTGGCGAGCTCGATGTCGAAGCCGGAGCGCTCGTTGGTCGCCTGGTCCTGGAAGCCCAGGTACGGCTGGTCGGCCTTGGCGCCGATGATCAGCTTGCCGCGCGCCTTGGCGGCCTTGAACGTCGGGGAGTCGAGGGCGACGTCCTTGGCGACGGTGTACGTGGGCAGCTGCGGGGCGCCCGACTGGCCGGGCTTGGCGGCCTGCTTGTCACCCGCGGAACCCGACTTGCCGCCACAGGCGGTCGCGGTCAGCGCGAGCACAGCGATCGCCGCGAAGGCGGCGGACTGGCGGAGCTTCATGTGAACATCCCTCGTATCGCTTGAATCGCTCAGATGTGGGGCCGTCGGCCCGTCGGGGAGGAACGGCGCGGGGGCGGCCGTTCCGGGTCCTCGGCAGCCTCAGTGGTGAAGGATCTTCGACAGGAAGTCCTTGGCCCGGTCGCTGCGCGGGTTGCTGAAGAACTGGTCGGGCGTGGCCTCTTCGACGATCTTTCCGTCGGCCATGAAGACGACGCGGTTGGCGGCGGAGCGGGCGAAGCCCATCTCATGGGTGACGACGACCATCGTCATTCCGTCGCGCGCCAGCTGCTGCATGACTTCCAGGACCTCGTTGATCATCTCCGGGTCGAGCGCGGAGGTGGGCTCGTCGAAGAGCATGACCTTCGGGTCCATCGCCAACGCGCGCGCGATGGCGACGCGTTGCTGCTGTCCGCCGGAGAGCTGCGCGGGGTACTTGTCGGCCTGGGTGCCCACGCCGACCCGGTCGAGCAGGGCGCGGCCCTTCTCCTCGGCCTGCTTCCTGTCCGTCCTGCGGACCTTGGTCTGGCCCAGCATGACGTTCTCCAGCACGGTCTTGTGCGCGAAGAGGTTGAACGACTGGAAGACCATGCCGACGTCGGCGCGGAGCCGGGCCAGCTCGCGGCCCTCCTGCGGCAGCGGCTTCCCGTCGATCGTGATCGCCCCGGAGTCGATCGTCTCCAGGCGGTTGATGGTGCGGCACAGCGTGGACTTTCCGGACCCCGACGGTCCGATCACCACCACGACCTCGCCGCGCGCGATCGTCAGGTCGATGTCCTGGAGCACGTGCAGCGCGCCGAAGTGCTTGTTGACGTTGCTCAGCACGACCAGGTCGCCCGACGCGGGTGCCGCGTCCTCGGCGTCCTTGGTCACTGATACTCCGCTCATCGGCTTCCAGCTCCGCTCTTCCTCGGTTGGGGAGGAACGTAGTGCGCCGCTACGACCAGCGTCATTACATCTGAGCGGAAATTGAGCATCACGATCGGGTAGCGGCGTGGCACTCTCCGTTAAGGGGGCGCGTGGTGCAATACCGGCTGCGTAACGGATGCCGCGCTCCGCTGGGTGTCCCCTTGACGCACACCCGCGGCATGGGCGTGGATGCGGGAGTACATGCCTGGCGACGACTACGGAGGGGGGACGATGAGACTGCTGCTCGTCGAGGACGACGACCACGTCGCCGCGGCCCTGTCCGCCGTACTCGCCAAGCACGGCTTCGCCGTGGTGCACGCGCGCAACGGCGAGGAGGCGCTGCGGGCGCTGCTGCCCGACGACCGCGCCCCCAAGGAGCCCTTCGGGGTCGTCCTGCTCGACCTCGGACTGCCCGACCAGGACGGCTACGAGGTCTGCGGGAAGATCCGCAAGCGCACCGCCATCCCGGTGATCATGGTCACCGCGCGCGCGGACGTGCGCTCGCGCATCCACGGCCTGAACCTCGGCGCCGACGACTACGTGGTCAAGCCGTACGACACCGGCGAGCTGCTCGCGCGCATCCACGCGGTCAGTCGGCGCACCACGGCGGGCGAGGACAGCGGCGCCCTCCCGGCGGTCGCCCTGCGGCTGGGCCGCGTCCAGATCGAGCTGCCCACCCGCCGGGTCAGCGTCGACGGCGAGTGCGTCCAGCTCACCCGCAAGGAGTTCGACCTGCTCGCGCTGCTCGCCCAGCGGCCCGGCGTGGTCTTCCGGCGCGAGCAGATCATCAGCGAGGTGTGGCGGACCAGTTGGGAGGGCACGGGGCGCACCCTCGAAGTGCACGTCGCGTCCCTGCGCTCCAAACTGCGGATGCCGGCCCTGATCGAGACCGTGCGCGGCGTCGGCTACCGGCTCGTCGCACCGGCCGCGCTGTAAGGACCGACGCCCCCGGTGCGTACGCGACTCCTGCCGCTGCTGATCTTCCTGCTCGCCCTCGTGCTGATGGCGCTGGGCTTCCCGCTCGCGATCAGCGTCGCCTCCGCCCAGCAGCAGAAGGTGGTCGTCGACCGGATCGACGACACCGCGCGCTTCGCGGCGCTCGCCCAGTTCGTCACCGCCGCCGACGACAAGGACACCAGCAGCAGGGAGCGCCTGGCGACCCTGGAGGAGGAACTCGCCCGCTACCACGAGCTGTACGGGATCCGCGCGGGCGTCTTCTTCCGCAACGGCGCCGCCATGGCGAGCGCCCCCAGGGGCTGGGGCGTCCCGGACGACACCAAGGGCGGTGACGCCTTCCAGGAGGCGCTGGCGGGCCGCAGGAGTCACGATCCGCCCCAGGTGTGGCCGTGGCAGCGCGGACGGCTCGTGGTGGCCTCCCCGGTGGTGCGCGAGGGCGATGTGATCGCCGTGGTGGTCACCGACTCGCCCACCGGCCACATGCGTTCGAAGGTGCTGCGCGGCTGGCTGCTGATCGCGGCGGGCGAGGTGGCCGCGATGCTGCTCGCGGTCGGCGCGGCCTTCCGGCTGACCAGCTGGGTGCTGCGGCCCGTACGCGTCCTGGACGCGGCCACCCACGACATCGCGACCGGGCGCATGAAGTCACGTGTCGCGGTCGCCGGCGGACCCCCGGAACTCAGAAGGCTGGCCCGGTCGTTCAACGAGATGGCGGACAACGTCGAGGACGTGCTGGACCAGCAGCGCGCCTTCGTCGCCGACGCCTCCCACCAGTTGCGCAACCCGCTCTCCGCCCTGCTGTTGCGCATCGAACTCCTCGCGCTCGAACTGCCCGAAGGGAACGAGGAGATCGCCTCGGTGCGCGCCGAGGGAAAGCGCCTCGCCCAGGTGCTCGACGACCTGCTGGGCCTGGCGCTGGCCGAGCACGCCGAGGCGGACCTGCGGCTCACCGACATCGGCGCGCTGGCCGGCGAGCGGGTGGAGGCCTGGCGTCCGCTCGCCGAGGACAAGGGCGTGCGGCTCACCGAGCAGCGGGCCGCCGTCACCGCCTGGGCGGACCCCGTGGCGCTCTCCAGCGCCCTGGACGCCGTCATCGACAACGCACTGAAGTTCACTCCGGAGGGTGAGGAGGTCACGGTCGCCGTCGCCGCCGAGGGCGACTACTCGAGGATCACTGTGAGCGATCGCGGACCCGGCCTGACCGACGACGAACTGAGCCGGATCGGGGACCGGTTCTGGCGCTCGGGCCGGCACCAGAACATCAAGGGCTCGGGCCTGGGCCTGTCCATCTCGCGGACACTGCTGGCGGCGGGCGGCGGCACCATCGCGTACGCCCGCCACGAGCCGCACGGGCTGCGGGTGACGCTCCGGGTGCCGCGCAGCTCGCCGACGGGCTGAGGACGCCAGACCGCCGGTGGCCGCTCGTGGGTCAGGGCTTGGTCGAGAGGTAGTAGCGGCGCGCGCCGTCGTGCAGCGGCAGCGGTTCCGTGTAGATCGCGGTGCGCAGGTCCACCAGCTGCGCGGCGTGCACCTCGCGTCCGATGGCGTCCCTGCTGCGGATCACCGTGTGGGTGAACTCCTCGGTCAGGCCCGGGGCGGTCCGGTCCGTGGTGACCAGCAGGTTCGCCACCGCGATCGTCGGTACGGCGACGCCCCGCTGCGCCTGCGGATACGCGTCGGCGGGCATGGTCGCCGCCCGGTAGAAGCCGGTGAGGCCGTCCTCGGCGTGCAGCGCGGTGACCAGGTCGCCCAGTGGCACCAGACGGATCTGGTCCTGCTCCGACAGGCGCAGCACCGCCGTGGTGGGCAGCCCGCCCGACCAGAAGAACGCGTCGATCTTCCCGGTCCGCAGCAGCTCCGGCATGGTGTCGATGCCCGCCGACACCGGCGTGATGTCGTGTGCCGGATCCAGCTTGGCGGCCTTCATCAGCCGCTCCGCGAGCAGCCGCACCCCCGACCCGGGCTGGCCTATGCCGACGCGCTTGGAGCGCAGGTCCGCCGTCGTGCGCACGGACGAGTCGCGGGGCACCACCAGCTGGACGTAGTCGTCGTAGAGGCGGGCGCAGCCGCGCAGCCGGTCGGCCCCGACGGAGCCGTCGCGGAGGTATTTGGCCACCGCGTCGGCGGTCGCGATGGTGAAGTCGGCCTTGCCGGTGGCCACCCGCTGGAGGTTCTGCTGCGAGCCCTCGCTGGTCTGGAGCCGGACGTCCACCTCGGGCAGGTCGTCGGCCAGCGCCCGCTCCAGCAGCTCGCCGTACCGCTGGTAGACCCCGGTCCGTACGCCCGTACTGAACGTGATCGTCCCCGACGGCGGCGAGGCCCCCAGCGACAGCAGCCACCACAGCAGCAGCCCGAACACCACCAGGGCCGCGGCCGCACCCTGGAGGGCACGGCGGCGGCTGACACGGGGGAGGGCCTGGAGCATGGCGCGATCCTGCCAGCTCACTCCCCGTGATGGCCAGGCCCGGGGTCGGGGAAGGCGGGACGGTGTGCCGGTACGACCTCGTACCCTGGTGTACGAGATGAGCGAGGTAGAGGGTTTGAAAACGTACGAGGTGCGCACCTACGGGTGCCAGATGAACGTGCACGACTCCGAGCGGCTGTCCGGCCTCCTGGAGGGCGCGGGCTACGTACGCGCGCCCGAGGGCAGCGACGGCGACGCCGACGTCGTCGTCTTCAACACCTGCGCGGTGCGCGAGAACGCCGACAACAAGCTGTACGGCAATCTCGGTCGGCTCGCCCCGATGAAGACGAAGCGGCCCGGGATGCAGATCGCCGTCGGCGGCTGTCTGGCCCAGAAGGACCGCGACACCATCGTCCAGCGGGCGCCCTGGGTGGACGTCGTCTTCGGCACGCACAACATCGGCAAGCTGCCGGTGCTCCTCGAGCGCGCCCGCATCCAGGAAGAGGCGCAGGTCGAGATCGCGGAGTCGCTGGAGGCGTTCCCCTCGACGCTGCCGACCCGGCGCGAGTCCGCCTACGCGGCCTGGGTCTCCATCTCCGTCGGCTGCAACAACACCTGCACCTTCTGCATCGTCCCCGCGCTGCGCGGCAAGGAGAAGGACCGCCGCCCCGGCGACATCCTCGCCGAGGTCGAGGCGCTGGTCGCCGAGGGCGTCTCCGAGATCACCCTGCTCGGCCAGAACGTCAACGCGTACGGCTCGGACATCGGCGACCGCGAGGCCTTCTCCAAGCTGCTGCGCGCCTGCGGCACGATCGAGGGTCTGGAGCGGGTCCGCTTCACCTCGCCGCACCCGCGCGACTTCACGGACGACGTGATCGCCGCGATGGCCGAGACGCCGAACGTGATGCCGCAGCTCCACATGCCGCTGCAGTCCGGTTCGGACACCGTTCTGAAGGCGATGCGCCGCTCGTACCGGCAGGAGCGTTTCCTCGGGATCATCGAGAAGGTCCGCGCCGCCATTCCGCACGCGGCCATCTCCACCGACATCATCGTGGGCTTCCCCGGCGAGACCGAGGAGGACTTCGAGCAGACCATGCACGCGGTCCGCGAGGCCCGCTTCGCGAACGCCTTCACCTTCCAGTACTCCAAGCGCCCCGGCACCCCCGCGGCGACCATGGAAGGCCAGATCCCCAAGGAGGTCGTGCAGGCGCGGTACGAGCGTCTGGTGGCCCTCCAGGAGGAGATCTCCTGGGAGGAGAACAAGAAGCAGGTCGGCCGCACGCTGGAGGTCATGGTCGCCGAGGGCGAGGGCCGCAAGGACGGCAGCACGCACCGGCTCTCCGGCCGCGCCCCCGACAACCGTCTGGTGCACTTCACCAAGCCGGAGCAGGACGTGCGCCCCGGCGACGTGGTGACCGTCGAGATCACCTACGCCGCCCCGCACCACCTGCTGGCCGAGGGCCCCACGAACACCGTGCGCCGCACCCGCGCGGGCGACGCCTGGGAGAAGCGCAACGCGGCCCCGGCGCAGCCCGCCGGAGTGATGCTGGGCCTCCCGAAGATCGGCGTCCCGGAGCCGCTGCCGGCCGCCACGAGTGGGTGCAGCGTCGTCTGAGCCCATCACTGGGTTCCTTCACGTTCACGCGCGCGTAGGCGAAGCGAACACCCCCGCGCCGGCGGGAGAGCAGCGCCGGTTCCTTCACGCGCGCGTAGGCGAAGCCGCTTGCGGGCAGTCACCCACGCGCGCGTGGCAGTTCCGGCTCGCGTCGCGTTCGAGCTGCTCGTACGGGTTGGGCCCACCCGCGCGTGGCCGGCTCGGGGCGCCCGCGCCGCGCCGGGCCGCGGCGCGGCGCACCCACTACGCTGCGGATCATGCTCGTAGCCGCCGCCGTCTGCCCCTGTCCGCCGCTCCTGGTGCCCGCGGTCGCCTCCGGCGCCGCGCCGGAGCTCGCTGCCGCGCGGGAGGCCTGCGCCGACGCCGTGGGGCTGCTGGCCGCCTCCCGGCCCGATCTGCTCGTCGTGGTCGGGCCCGCCGACCAGGCGGCGCGCGGCCCGCACCCCCAGGGCACCCCGGGGTCCTTCGCGGCCTTCGGCGTGGACCTTCGGGTACGGCTCGGCGCGGCGCCGGCCGACACCGAGGGCGGCGAGCGCGAACTGCCGCCCTCGCTCGCCGTCGGCGCATGGCTGCTGGAACGGTTCGGCTGGTCGGACACCCCGGTCGAGGGGCTGGGAGTCGGCGAGCCGCTGGAGGCCGAACGCTGCGCCGAGGCGGGCCGGGGCCTGGGCTCCAGGACCGAGCGCGTCGCCCTCCTGGTGATGGGCGACGGCAGCGCCTGCCGCACCCTGAAGGCCCCCGGCTACCTCGACGAGCGCGCCGCCGACTTCGACGCGGGGGTGGCGAGGGCGCTGGGCGCCGCGGACACGCGCGCGTTGCTGGAGCTGGACGCGGAGCTCGCGTACGAGCTCAAGGCGGCAGGCCGGGCGTCCTGGCAGGTGCTGGCGGGCGCCGCCGAAGGGGCGGATCTCGCGGGCCGGCTGCTGTACGAGGACGCGCCGTACGGCGTGGGGTACTTCGTCGCTGTCTGGTCCTGAGCCGCGCCGCCGGGGTTCCGGGCCGGGGTTCCGGCCGCCCGCGCCGCATCACCGCGCGCGTGGCGGCAGGCACAGCCGTTACGTCACGCCATCACACGGGGACGGCCGCGGAGCTCGGTCGCTCCCCGGCCGTCCCCGAGGTGATCAGGCCGTCGGTGGCGGGGTGCCGCCGTCGTCCTTGTGCGAGATCCGGTCCAGGGCGTCCTTGGCCTTCCCCGTACCCGATTGGATCTTGTCGCTGTACTTGCCCTTGGTCTTTTCGTCGACCGTCTTGGCGACCTTGTCCAGCCCCTGTCCGATCTTGTCCTCGTGCTGCTGCGCGAAGTCGGACACCTTGTCCTTGGCGGGGGCCAGCTTGGCCTTCAGGTTGTCCAGGAAGCCCATGTGGTCACCTTCCCTCTGCCCTCATCCCGGCGCCTGCGCGCCGTTGACCAGGGAAACGTACGACATGCATGCGTACGCCACGCTATTTCCGCGCGCTCTCGCCCGCCTCGTTGTCCGCCGCTTCCTCCGCCGACTGCTGCTTGGGAATCTCCACGCCCTCCGCGGCGGCCGCCCCGACCTCCTCCGCCGCCGAGGCTTCCGGGGCGGGCCCTGACCCCTCCGACTCGGCGCCGGTCTCCGGCTCGCCCTCCACGGCCTCCTCGGCCGTCGGGGTGGCGGACTTCGCCTCCTCGGTTGACTCCGTCACGGCCTCCGCGGCCTTACGGCGAAACCTCGAAAAAACGCCCATATCTACTCCATAGCGTACTCGTGTGGGCGAAATCCCACCCCGTCCGGAGCGCCTCATTGCGTCGCCCGGGGGCACCGGTTCGGCAAACCGGCGGTCGGAACCTCGCAACAGGCAACGAACCCGGATGCACCCCGTCACGTAGCTCGTTCGGGGACGGCCGCCGAGGTTTGCGAGACTGTGACCGTGAGAACTGCAGCTCCCGCACCGCGGGTCATCGCCGTCGTCGGCCCGACAGCGGCCGGAAAGTCCGATCTGGGTGTCTTCCTGGCCCAGCAGCTCGGCGGCGAGGTCGTCAACGCCGACTCGATGCAGCTCTACCGGGGGATGGACATCGGCACCGCCAAGCTGACGCTCGACGAGCGCGGCGGGGTGCCCCACCACCTCCTCGACATCTGGGACGTGACCGAGCCCGCCAGCGTCGCCGAGTACCAGAGGCTCGCCCGCGCCGAGATCGACCGGCTGCTCGCCGAGGGCCGCACGCCCGTCCTGGTGGGCGGCTCCGGCCTCTACGTACGCGGCGCGATCGACGTGCTCGACTTCCCCGGCACCGACCCCGAGGTACGCGCGCGTCTGGAGCGCGAGCTGGAGCAGGACGGGCCCGGCGCGCTGCACCGGCTCCTGGCCGAGGCGGACCCCGAGGCGGCGCGCGCGATCCTCCCCAGCAACGGCCGCAGGATCGTGCGGGCCCTGGAGGTCATCGAGATCACCGGCAAGCCCTTCACGGCCAACCTGCCGGGCCATGACTCCGTGTACGACACCGTGCAGATCGGCGTCGACGTCGGCCGCCCCGAGCTCGACGAGCGGATCGCCGTCCGGGTCGACCGGATGTGGGAGGCGGGCCTGGTGGACGAGGTGCGCGCGCTGGAGGCCCAGGGGCTGCGGGAGGGGCGTACCGCATCGCGCGCGTTGGGCTACCAGCAGGTGCTCACCGCGCTGGCGGGGGAGTGCACCGAGGACGAGGCGCGCGCCGAGACCGTACGCGCCACCAAGCGCTTCGCGCGCCGCCAGGACTCCTGGTTCCGCCGGGACCCGCGCGTGCACTGGCTGAGCGGCGCGGCCGAGCACCGCGGGGAACTCCCGCAGCAGGCGCTGACGTTGGTCGAACGAGCGGTTACAGCCTGATCACGTGATGGCATCGGGACGCACCGCCGGTCATTGAGGCACCCGCGCGCGTGCCATCATCGACCTCGATCGACCAGTGGAGTCCGAGTTGGGAGGGCGCGTGGCGATGGAGGCCGGCCCTCGCGACAGAGAGCACGGAACGCGGGACGAGCCCGCGCAACCGGGTCCTTCGGAAGTGACGGCAGTGTCGGAAGGGCCGGACGTGAGCGACGCCGGACGGGAGTCCGCCCACCGCGACGCCCCGGAGCCGAGCCCCGCCGAGCTGAGCGTCGGCGCCCTGGGACTCGCCGTGCCGGGAGCCGTCGGGCTCACCCCCGACGGGCCGCAGGACGACGGCGTGCTCGCCGAGGGCGGCGAGGTCGAGGTCGAGATCCGCCCGCAGCGCAGACTGCGGATCTGGCAGCTCGCGCCGATCGTGATGCTCGCGGCCGTGGGCTCGCTGATGTTCGCCTTCCCGCTCGCCTTCGAGTTCGGCGACGGCGGCCCGGTCGTGGCCATGCTCGGCCTCCTGATCAGCTGCTGCGCGGCCGGCTGGGGCATGATGGCCGCCCGCCGGGTCGGCTACACCTGGCCGGGGCTGCCCGTGCGCGGCTCCGGCGAGCGCCCCGACTGGCGGGTGATCGGGCTGTACGTGGGCGGCCTGGCCGCGGCCGTGGCGCTGGCGGTCTGGCGCGTCGCCCGGCTGCGCTGAGCGCCGCGGGTCGGCGTGGCCCGGCAGAGTCCGGTGCCCGCCGACTCCGACGAGGCCCCGTCGACCTCGCCCACCCCCGCCCGGGGACCCATCGAGCCGGCCCACCCCCGCCCTGGACACGTCGTCCCGGAGCGTCCCGGCCCGTTGTCAGTGGGCACCCGTACGATTGACGGCGTGAACAACACCTCGCCGCTCACCTTCCTCAAGGGCCACGGGACCGAGAACGACTTCGTGATCCTCCCCGACCCGGACAACGCCCTCGACCTGCCCGCCTCCACGGTCGCCCGCCTCTGCGACCGCCGGGCCGGCATCGGCGGCGACGGGCTGCTGCACGTCGTGCGCAGCGCCGCGCACCCCGAGGCGAAGACCATGGCCGGCGAGGCCGAGTGGTTCATGGACTACCGCAACTCGGACGGCTCGATCGCCGAGATGTGCGGCAACGGCGTGCGCGTCTTCGCCGGGTACCTCCAGCGCGCCGGGCTCGTCGAAGAGGGCGACCTGGCCATCGCCACCCGGGGCGGGGTCAAGAAGGCGCACATCGCCAAGGGCGGCGACGTCACGGTCTCCATGGGCCGCGCCGTCCTGCCGGAAGAGGGCGTGACCGTCGAGCTCGACGGCCGCAGCTGGCCCGCCCGCAACGTCAACATGGGCAACCCGCACGCGGTCGCCTTCGTCGAGGACCTGGCCCACGCGGGCGAGCTGCGGTCGGTGCCGCCGTACAGCCCGGCCGCCGTCTACCCGGAGGGTGTCAACGTCGAGTTCGTCGTCGACCGCGGCCCCGGCCACGTGGCGATGCGGGTGTACGAGCGCGGCTCCGGCGAGACCCGCTCCTGCGGCACGGGCGCGTGCGCGGTCGCCGTCGCGGCGGCGCGCAGGGACGGCGCGGACCCCACCGTCACCGGCGCCCCCGTGACGTACACGGTGGACCTCCCGGGCGGGACCCTGGTGATCACGGAGTTCCCCGACGGCGAGATCGAGATGACCGGCCCGGCCGTGATCGTGGCCGAAGGCGTGATCGACCCGGTGCTCCTCGAAACAGTTGAAACGGCCATGGCCTGAACCTTCGCTCGAATGGGTGATCCGGTTCACGCTGAGCGAGAGCCGGACTGCTCCACGTGGTGGGGTCGGTAGCATCAAGCACCGGCCCGGAGGGCACGCCTGCCTTTCCACCGCCGGTCGATGCTGCCGGAGGTGCCCCATGAGTGCAGAGGCCACGAATCCTGACGCGCAGAGTCGCCGGCGCGGCCTTCCCAGGATCGACCTCCGCAGGCTGGGCCGGGCCGCCCTGCTGGGCCCCACCTCGCGCGACCGGCTGCCCGATGCCATCGGGCACGTCGCCGAGGCGCACCGGGCCCACCACCCCGACGCCGACCTGGCGGTGCTGCGGCGGGCGTACGTGCTCGCGGAAACGTCCCACCGGGGGCAGTTCCGCAAGAGCGGCGAGCCGTACATCACGCATCCGCTGGCCGTCACCCTGATCCTCGCCGAACTGGGCGCCGAGACCACCACGTTGACGGCCTCGCTGCTGCACGACACCGTCGAGGACACCGAGGTGACGCTCGATCAGGTCCGGGCGGAGTTCGGCGAGGAAGTCACCTATCTGGTCGACGGCGTCACCAAGTTGGAGAAGGTCGACTACGGGGCGGCGGCCGAGCCCGAGACCTTCCGCAAGATGCTCGTCGCCACCGGCAACGACGTACGCGTGATGTCGATCAAACTCGCCGACCGGCTGCACAACATGCGCACCCTGGGCGTGATGCGCCCGGAGAAGCAGGCGAGGATCGCCAAAGTCACCCGTGACGTGCTGATTCCGCTCGCCGAACGGCTGGGGGTGCAGGCCCTCAAGACCGAACTGGAGGATCTGGTTTTCGCCATCCTCCACCCCGAGGAGTACGAGCACACCCGGGCCCTGATCGCGGCCAACTCGGGCTCCGAGGACCCGCTGACCGCCATCGCGGACGGCGTCCGGGCCGTACTGCGCGAGGCGGGCATCAGCGCCGAAGTCCTCATCCGGCCACGGCACTTCGTCTCCGTCCACCGCGTCCAGCTCAAACGCGGCGAGCTGCGCGGCACCGACTTCGGGCGGCTGCTCGTCCTGGTCGCCGAGGACGCCGACTGTTACGCCGTCCTCGGCGAGCTGCACACCTGCTTCACCCCGGTGATCTCCGAGTTCAAGGACTTCATCGCCGCGCCCAAGTTCAACCTGTACCAGTCGCTGCACACGGCGGTGGCGAGCTCCGACGGCGCGGTCGCCGAAGTCCTCATCCGGACCCACCAGATGCACAAGGTCGCCGAGGCCGGCGTCATCGCCCTCGGCAACCCGTACGCCGGGGGCGGCCCCGGCGACGGTGCCGACCCGGCGGCCGACGAGCGCGAGGACCCCACCCGGCCCGGCTGGCTCTCCCGCCTCCTGGACTGGCAGCAGAGCGCGCCGGACCCCGACACCTTCTGGTCCTCCCTACGGGAGGAACTGGCGCAGGACCGCGAGATCACCGTCTTCGGCGCCGACGGCCACACCCTGGGCCTGCCGGCCGGCGCGAGCTGTGTGGACGCCGCGTACGCCCAGTACGGCGAGGCCGCCCACCGCTGTATCGGCGCGCGCGTCAACGGCCGTCTGGCGACGCTCAGTACGGTGCTGAGCGACGGCGACACCGTCCAGGTGCTGCTCGCCCAGGACGCCGCCTCCGGGCCGTCCCCGGACTGGCTCGACCACGCCAGGACCCCCGCCGCGCGGATCGCGATCACGGGCTGGCTCAACGCCCACCCCGAAGGGGTCAAGATCCCGGCGGCCGCGCCCCGCCCGCAGGTCACCTTCACCACCGACAGGCGCAGTGCCGCCAACGCCGTCACCGACCTGCCGGACGCGACGGTACGGCTCGCGGGGTGCTGTACGCCGGTGCCGCTGGACGCGGTCACCGGCTTCGCGGTGCGCGGCGGCGCCGTGACCGTCCACCGCGAGGAGTGCCCCGCCGTGGCCCGTATGACGGCCCTGGGGCGGGCCAGGGTCGGGGTGCGCTGGGGCGACACCGCCGCCTGCCGGGTCACGCTGGTCGCCGAGGCGTTCGGGCGCCCGCGCCTGCTCGCCGACGTCACCGAGGCCATCGCCACGGCGGGCGCCGCGATCGTCTCCGCCACCGTCGAGCCGCCCAGCGAGCAGCGTGTGCGGCACACCTACACGCTCCAGCTGGCCGATGCCGCCGAGCTGCCCGCCCTGATGCGCGTGATGCGCGATGTGCCGGGGGTGTACGACGTGACCCGCGCGCAGCACCCGGCCGCGGCCGGCTGAACCGACGGGCCGACGCTTGTTCGGGCCGACGCTCGTTCGGGTGGGGGTGGTGCGCGTCGGCCCCCGCCCTCGCACGGTGTGCTGGTAGCGGTAGGGCATGTTGCTCTCCTCGCGCCGTGTGCGTGCCGCTCTACTGGCCACCGCAGCCGCCTGTGTCCTGGCCGCCGTTCCGCCACCCGCCCCGGCCGGAATCGGCGATCCGCTCTTCCCGCGTCTGGGCAACCCCGGGTACGACGTCCTCTCGTACGACATCGGATTCACCTATCAGGGCGACAACAGCAAGCCGCTTGAGGCCGTCACCACCATCGATGCCCGCGCCACCGCCCGGCTCGACCGGATCAACCTGGACTTCGCGCGCGGCACCGTCCACAGCGTCGAAGTGAACGGGAAGCAGGCCGAGTTCGCGAGCGCCGACGAGGATCTGGTGATCACCCCGCGCCACCCGGTGTACGGAGGACAGAGGCTGCGGATCACCGTCCGGCACACCAGCGAACCGGGCGACGCCGAGGACGGCGGCTGGGTGCGCACCACCGACGGCCTGGTGATGGCCAACCAGGCCGACGCCGCGCACCGCGTGTTCCCGTGCAACGACCACCCCTCCGACAAGGCGATGTTCACCTTCCGGGTGGACGCCCCCAAGGAGTACACGGTCGTCGCCAACGGGCTGGAGACCGGCCGGACGCGGGCGGGCGGCCGGGCCGTCTCCAAGTACCGCACCGAGCACCCGATGGCGACCGAGCTCGCCCAGGTCTCCATCGGCCGCTCGGCCGTGGTACGCCGCCGGGGGCCGCACGGGCTGCCCGTGCGCGATGTCGTCCCGGCGGCCGACCGGCAGCAGCTGGAGCGCTGGCTGAAGAAGACGCCGGCCGAGATCGCGTGGATGGAGAAACAGGTCGGGCCGTACCCGTTCGAGACCTACGGCGTCCTGATCGCCGACGCGGACACCGGGTTCGAGCTGGAGACCCAGACACTGTCGCTCTTCGAGCGGTCGCTGTTCCTGCGCACCGGCTTCCCGGAGTGGTACGTGGACTCGGTGATGGTGCACGAGCTGGCGCACCACTGGTTCGGCGACAGCGTCTCCCCGCGCGCGTGGTCCGACCTCTGGCTCAACGAGGGGCACGCCACCTGGTACGAGGCGCTGTACGCGCAGGAGCACGGCAAGCTGCCGATGGAGACGCGGATGCGCGAGGCCTACCGCCAGTCCGACGGCTGGCGCGCCGCCGGCGGGCCGCCCGCGGCGCCCGAGCCGCCCGCCCCCGGCCAGAAGATCGGCATCTTCCGGCCGGTCGTCTACGACGGGAGCGCGCTGGTGCTGTTCGCGCTGCGGCAGGAGATCGGCACGGCGAGGTTCCGCGAACTGGAACGGCGCTGGGTGAGCGACCACAGGGACGGCACGGCCACCACCGCCAACTTCGTCGGCCTCGCCTCCAAGGTCGCCGGGCGGGACCTCGGAGGGTTCTTCCAGGGCTGGCTGTACGGGGCGAAGACACCGCCGATGCCCAGGCACAAGGACTGGCGCAGCGTCGCACCCCCGCGGGCCTAGGGGCGCGGCAGCCGTCCCCTGCCTCGGGCGCCGGAAAACCGGGGTGACGGCCCTGGTGGCACCGTGCGACCATCGTCGGGTCGGCGGCGCTGCCAGGGCCGGATTTCCCGTCGGGAATCTTTCGGGTCCACTACGCGTTGTGACCGACGTAACCGCAATTCCAACGACGTAAGGATCCAATGACCTCCTCTTCATCCCCTTCCCAGGACGAGCAGAGCTTCGCGGAGAAGAACCGCACGGAGAGCCTTCGGGCCGATGCCCTGATGGAAGAGGACGTCGCCTGGAGCCACGAGATCGACGGCGAGCGGGACGGCGAGCAGTTCGACCGCTCCGAGCGCGCCGCCCTGCGGCGCGTGGCGGGCCTCTCCACCGAGCTCGAAGACGTCACCGAGGTCGAGTACCGCCAGCTGCGGCTGGAGCGCGTCGTGCTGGTCGGCGTCTGGACCACGGGCACGCTGAAGGACGCGGAGAACTCCCTGGCGGAGCTCGCCGCACTCGCCGAGACGGCGGGCGCGATGGTGCTCGACGGCGTCTACCAGCGCCGTGACAAGCCCGACCCGGCCACCTACATCGGCTCCGGCAAGGCGCAGGAGCTGCGGGACATCGTCCTGGAGTCCGGCGCCGACACCGTGGTCTGTGACGGTGAGCTCAGCCCCGGCCAGCTCATCCATCTGGAAGACGTCGTCAAGGTCAAGGTGGTCGACCGGACCGCCCTGATCCTCGACATCTTCGCCCAGCACGCCAAGTCCCGAGAGGGCAAGGCCCAGGTCTCGCTGGCCCAGATGCAGTACATGCTGCCCAGGCTGCGCGGCTGGGGCCAGTCGCTCTCCCGGCAGATGGGTGGTGGCGGCTCCGGTTCGTCCGGCGGCGGCATGGCTACCCGTGGTCCCGGTGAGACCAAGATCGAGACGGACCGGCGGCGGATCCGCGAGAAGATGGCGAAGATGCGCCGGGAGATCGCGGAGATGAAGACCGGCCGCGAGATCAAGCGCCAGGAGCGCCGTCGCAACAAGGTCCCCTCGGTGGCCATCGCGGGGTACACCAACGCCGGCAAGTCCTCGCTGCTCAACCGCCTCACGGGCGCGGGCGTGCTGGTGGAGAACGCGCTGTTCGCCACCCTCGACCCGACCGTGCGCCGGGCCGAGACGCCCAGCGGCCGGCTGTACACGCTGGCCGACACCGTCGGGTTCGTCCGGCACCTGCCGCACCACCTGGTCGAGGCGTTCCGCTCCACCATGGAGGAGGTCGGCGACTCCGACCTCATCCTGCACGTGGTGGACGGCTCGCACCCCGCCCCGGAGGAGCAGCTGGCCGCCGTGCGCGAGGTGATCCGCGAGGTGGGCGCGGTCGACGTGCCCGAGATCGTGGTGATCAACAAGGCGGACGCGGCCGACCCGCTGGTCCTGCAGCGCCTGCTGCGGATCGAGAAGCACTCCATCGCGGTCTCCGCCCGTACGGGCATGGGCATCGAGCAGCTGCTCGGCATCATCGACGCCGAACTGCCGCGCCCCGAGGTCGAGATCGAGGCCCTCGTTCCGTACACGCACGGACAGCTGATCTCGCGGGCGCACGCCGAGGGCGAGGTGATCTCCGAGGAGCACACCCCGGAGGGCACGCTGCTCAAGGCGCGGGTGCACGAGGTGCTGGCGGCGGAGCTCGCTCCGTACGTACCGGCCAAGCACTGACCGCAGGCGCGGCCGGGCACTGACCGGCCCGCAGGTGCGAACAAGGCCCGCCCCCTCCGTACGAGGGGGCGGGCCTTGTCGTCGTCAGGTGTCAGCAGCCCTACCGGCCGCCGTACTTCTGGCTCATCTGCGTGAAGATCTGCTGCGCGCCGGCGCCCAGCTGGGGTCCGGCCAGCCAGCCCGAAGTGACCGGGCCGATCGAGGTGTTGGACACCAGCTCCGCCTTGCCGCTCGTGCCGGTGATGAACCAGCCGCCACCGGAGGAACCGCCGGTCATCGTGCAGCCGATGCGGTACATCGCGGGCGTGCCGGGGCTGACCGAGAGCCGGCCCGGACGGTCGACGCACTTGAACATCTTGAGGCCGTCGTACGGCGGCGCCGCCGGGTAGCCCCAGGCGCCCATCGCGGAGACGGAGTGCGCGGCGGGCGTCGAGAAGTTGACGGTCAGGGCGTTGCCGACGGTCTCCTCCAGCGACTTGCCGCCGTTCTCCGGCTTCACGTGCAGTACGGCGTAGTCGTACGGGGCGCCGGTGCCGCCGGTGGGGCCGCCACCGCTGATCCACTCGCCCGAGGTCGAGGCCCAGTCGGCCCAGTACGCGCCGTAGGGGGCGACCTCCTGCGGCTGCGCGTTCTGCAGCTGCGCCGCCGACTTGCCCTTGTCGTTGTAGGCCGGGACGAAGGCGATGTTGCGGTACCAGCCGCCGCCCGCGCCCGCGTGGACGCAGTGGCCCGCGGTCCAGACGAGGTTGGACTTGCCGGGGTGGGCGGGGTCCTTCACGACGGTGCCCGAGCACACCATGGAGCCCTTGGGGGAGTCGAAGAACACCTTGCCGACCGGGGCGGCGTAGTTGTGGTACGGCACGCTCTCGGCCTTGGCCTGCACCGGACGCGGCTCCGGGTCGCTGATGCCCGGGTCGCCGTTGACGTCACCGGCGGCCATAGTCTTCTGCGGGTCCTTGGCGGACTTCATCCGCTCGGGCTTCCACAGTCCGGCGATGACCGGGTTGACGAAGTCCTTGGCCTCGCGCAGCCACTTGGACTTGTCCCAGTTCTTCCAGTCGCCGCTCTTCCACTTGTCGAGGTCGACGCCGTGCTTCTTGAGGGCGCCGGCGACGTCGTCGGGAAGGGCTTGGCCGTCCTTGCCCTGGGCGGTGCTGGACGCGGACGGCTTGCTGTCCGCGTTGTCGTCGCCGGGGCCGCACGCGGTGGCCGTCAGCGCGAGTGCCGCCGCGAGGCCGGTGGAGGCCAGCAGCGGACGTATGGATCGCATGGAAACGATTCCCCCTGTGTTCTTGCTCGTACCTTGTTCAGTTGCGCGTGCCGGGCGGTACGCCGTGGGGTGTATTGCCATGGGCACGTCATTTCGCGAAACGGGGGCTTCCGGGACCGCTCGCTTCGCAGCCCCCCACTATGCCGGTAGCGCGTGGGGGTCTCGCACAGAGGTCCGGGAGCTCTCGTGGAGAGCTCCCGGACCCTGACAGGCCCTAGCGGCCCGCGTACTTGTTGCTGACCGAGTCGTACACGCCCTTGGCCTCCGGGCCCAGACGCGGGCCCGCCAGCCAGCCGGCCGTCACCGGGCCGATGGAGGTGTTGGAGACCAGCGCGGGCTTGCCGTCGGCGCCCGCGGCGATCCAGCCGCCGCCGGAGGAGCCGCCGGTCATGGTGCAGCCCAGGCGGTACATCGTCGGGGTGCTGGCGTCGAGCGAGAGCCGGCCCGGCTTGTCCTTGCACTGGTACAGCTTCTGGCCGTCGTACGGCGGCGCCGCCGGGTAGCCGTTCGCCGTCATGCTCGCGATCTTCGGCACGGCCGGGGCGTTGAAGTCCACCGGCAGGGCAGCGCCGACCGTCTCCTCCAGGGACTTGCCGCCCTTGCCCTTCTCGGCGGTGACGTGCAGCACCGCGAAGTCGTACGGAGCGCCCTGGCCGCCGGTCGGGCCGCCGCCCTGGATCCACTGCTGCGAGGTCTGCGCCCAGTCGGCCCAGTACACGCCGTACGGCGCGATCTGCTGCTTGGTCGCCTTCTGCAGCTGCGCGAGCGACATGTCGGCGTTGTTGTACGAGGGCACGAAGGCGATGTTGCGGTACCAGCCGCCCTTGGCGCCCGCGTGGACGCAGTGGCCCGCCGTCCACACCATGTTGGACTTGCCCGGGTGCGCCGGGTCCTTCACGACGGTCGCGGAGCAGACCATCGAGCCCTCGGGGCCGTCGAAGAAGAGCTTGCCGAGCTCCGGCAGGCTCTGGTGGTACGGGGCCTTCTGGGCCTTGGCCTTGACGGGCGCCGGGGTCGGGTCCGTCACGCCCTTGTCGCCCGAGATGTCGTTCGGGACGGGCTTCTGCGGAGGCTTGTCGGCCTTCCGCATCCGGTCCGGGTCCCACAGGTCCTGGATGATCGGGTTGACGAAGTCCTTGGCCTCACGCAGCCACTTGGACTTGTCCCAGTTCTTCCACTCGCCGTTCTTCCACTTGTCCGGGTCGATGCCGTGCTTCTTGAGCCGGTCCTTGATGTCGTCCGGGATCTGGAGGCCGTCGTCGCCGGTGGTCGCCGAAGCGGTCGGCTTGGCGTCGGCCTTGTCGTCGCCGCCCGGGCCGCACGCGGTGGCGGTCAGGGCGACAGCGGCCGCGAGGCCGAGCGCGGCCAGCACGGGGGAGGTCCGGCGATGTGCGCCCCTCCCACCACGAGCCGTTGAGTTCGGACGTGTCGGTCGCATGTTCTTGATCCCCCTGGGACTTCGGTACTGAAACTACTGGAACCACTGAAACTGCTGATGAGCGGCGCAGCCACGGTGCTTCACCACCGGTGCCTTGCTGCCTGCGGTTACTCAAGCGAAGCCGTCGGCTTGCTCGAAGCCGTCGGCTCACCTCGCTCCGGCCGAAAAGTACCGGCCGAAGCGCGGCCCCCACTATGCCGGTGCCGGTTGGGACGGTGTGCGGCAGGGCCGCGGTTCCGCTCCGTAAGGATCTTCACGGTTGCCCGTGATCCTCCGGCCCCGGCGTCGTTGGTACGTACGGGGGACGACACGCCAGCGTCCAGCCCCACCGTTCGCACCGGGCAACGGGCGTGCCACGGGACCGTCACAGGGTTCCGGCGCGGCTGGCACAGCAGGCACAGCGGAGCGCGCACCGTGGGAGGACCAGAACTCGTGGCCGTGACCGAATCCGCGCCGGTACCACCGCCGGCCGAGCTTCCGACCACATCGCCGCGGACACCCGGCCACGAGGGCATCCTGCGGCGGCAGTCCCTGCGCGAGTCCGCCGCACGGACGTACGCCCGCTCGTTGCCGATCGTGCCCGTGCGGGCCCGCGGGCTGACCATCGAGGGGGCGGACGGGCGGCGTTACCTCGACTGCCTCGCGGGCGCGGGCACCCTCGCCCTCGGGCACAACCACCCGGTTGTGCTCGAAGCCATCCGCAAAGTGCTCGACTCCGGCGCCCCGTTGCACGCGCTCGATCTGGCCACCCCGGTCAAGGACGCCTTCACCACGGAGCTGTTCACCACCCTCCCGCGCCTCCTGGCCGACCACGCGCGCATCCAGTTCTGCAGCCCGGCCGGGACCGACGCGGTCGAGGCCGCGCTGAAGCTGGTCCGCACCGCGACCGGCCGGAGTGGACTGCTCGCCTTCACCGGGGCGTACCACGGCATGACGGCGGGCGCCCTCGACGCCTCGGGCGGCGCCTCCCACGCCCGGGTGACGCGGCTGCCCTACCCACTCAACTACCGCTGCGCGTACGGCGTGGGAGGCGAACGCGGCGCCGAGCTCGCCGCCCGCTGGACCGAGAGCCTGCTCGACGACCCCAAGGGCGGGGTGCCCGCCCCGGCCGGGATGATCGTCGAGCCGGTGCAGGGCGAGGGCGGAGTGAACCCCGCGCCCGACTCCTGGATGCGGCGCATGCGCGAGATCACCGCGGCCCGCTCCATCCCGCTCATCGCCGACGAGGTGCAGACCGGCGTGGGGCGCACCGGCGCCTTCTGGGCCGTCGAGCACAGCGGGATCGTGCCGGACGTGATGGTCCTGTCCAAGGCCATCGGCGGCTCGCTGCCGCTCGCCGTGATCGTCTACCGCGACGACCTCGACGTCTGGCAGCCCGGCGCCCACGCGGGCACCTTCCGGGGCAACCAGCTCGCCATGGCCGCGGGCACGGCGACCCTCGCCTACGTACGCGAGAACCGGCTCGCCGAACGCGCCGCGGTGCTCGGCGGCCGCATGCTCGCCCGGCTCCAGGGCCTGGCCGCCGACCACCGCAGCATCGGTGACGTCCGCGGCCGGGGCCTGATGATCGGCGTCGAGCTCGTCGACCCCGAGCGCGAGGACCCCCGGACCGGCACCGTGGCCGCCGCGCCCGCGCTGGCCACCGCCGTCCAGCGCGAGTGTCTGCGCCGGGGGCTCATCGTCGAACTCGGCGGCCGCCACTCCAGCGTCGTGCGGCTGCTGCCTCCCCTCACGCTCACCGACGAACAGGCGGCCGCCGTCCTCGACCGGCTGGCCGACGCCCTGGCCGCCGCGGAGCGCGCGACCCGCCACCGGACCGACGCCGGGCCGTCCCACTGACCCGGTCCACGACACAAGGAAGCCCACCGTGAACCGCACCCCCGCACCCGACGCGCCCGACAGCCCCGGCCGCCCCACCGCCCCTTGCGGGCCCCTTGTGGCAGAGACGACGACGGTGCCGCGCCAGAAGGCGGGGATCCACGGCGACCGGCTGCCCGACGACGAACCGTCCGAGCGCGGCCAGGCCTCCTGGGACCAAGTCGACCTTGTGGCTCAGGGCCTTGTGGCTCAGGGCCCTGTGGCTCAGAACCTTCCGGACCGCGAGCTTCTGGACCACCCGGACCCGGAAGCCGCCGCCGAAGCCGCGGCCGTCGAGAACCTGCTCCGCTGCTGGGTACGGGAGAACGACCTCGCCGCGCCCGAAGGCCCCGTGCTGCGCATCCCGCTCCCCGCCAGCGGCACCGCACTGCTCGTCCCCGTCCGGTACTGGTCCGCCACCGGATGGCACCGCTTCGGCATGCCGGAGCTGGAGGGCGCCCCGCACGGCGCCCCGGCCGTCGACGCCGTCACCGTGGCCGCCCTCATCAACCGCGAGTCCGGCCGCAGCGAAGGCGCGGACCTGGTCGGCCGCGTGGCGGATTCGGTCCGGCGTACGGCCGAGTTCATCGCGGAGCGCCGCCGCCACCCCGGGCCTTCGGACGAGGCCGACCTCTTCCTCGCCGCCGAACAGTCCCTCCTCCTCGGTCACCCCCTCCACCCCACACCGAAGAGCCGCGAGGGACTCTCCGAGGCCGAAGTGCGCCGCTGTTCACCGGAGTTGTACGGCTCCTTCCCGCTCCACTGGATGGCCGTCGACCGCACCGTCCTCGCCGCCGACTCGGCGTGGACGGACGGCGGCCATCCCGTCACCGCCGACGAGCTCACCGCCCGGCTCTCCGCCGGACTCCACCTCCCGGCGAACACCGTGGCGCTGCCCCTGCACCCCTGGCAGGCGCGCGAGCTCGCCCACCAGCCGGCCGTCGTCGAACTGCTCGACGCCGGGCTCCTGCGCGACCTCGGCCCGCACGGCGACCCCTGGCACCCCACCTCCTCCGTCCGTACCGTGCACCGGCCCGGCGTCGACGCCATGCTCAAGCTCTCCCTCGGCCTGCGCATCACCAACTCCCGCCGGGAGAACCTCCGCAAGGAGCTCCACCGGGGCGTGGAGGTCCACCGGCTGTTGCGCACCGGCCTCGCCGAGCAGTGGCAGGCGGCGCACCCCGGGTTCGACATCGTCCGCGACCCGGCCTGGCTCGCCGTCGACGCCCTGGACGGCCGGCCGGTGCGCGGGCTCGACGTGATGATCCGGAACAACCCCTTCGGCCTCAGCGACGACGCCGTCTGCATCGCCGCGCTGACCGCGCCGCGCCCCCTGCCCGGCCGCCCCGACGCCACGATGTGCTCGCGGCTCGCGGACATCGTGGCCAAGCTCGCCGCCCGCACCGGCCGTCCGATCCCGGCCGTGGCCGCCGAGTGGTTCCTGCGCTACCTCGACCAGGTCGTCCGCCCTGTGCTCTGGCTGGACGCCACGGCGGGGATCGCGCTCGAAGCCCACCAGCAGAACACGCTGGTGCTGCTCGACCCCAACGGCTGGCCCGTCGGCGGCCGCTACCGCGACAACCAGGGCTACTACTTCCGCGAGTCGCACCGGGCCGCCCTCGAACGCCGACTGCCCGGAGTGGGTGCCCTCAGTGACACGTTCGTCTCCGACGCCGTCACCGACGAACGCTTCGCCTACTACCTCGGCATCAACAACGTCCTCGGCCTCGTCGGGGCCTTCGGCGCCCAGCGCCTGGCCGACGAGCGCGTACTCCTCGCCGCCCTGCGGCAGTTCCTGGCCAAGGCCACCGCGCTCGGCTCACCGCTGCCCACGTATCTGCTGGACAGCCCGACCCTGCGCTGCAAAGCCAACCTCATGACCCGGTTGCACGGCCTCGACGAACTCGTCGGCCCGGTCGACACCCAGTCCGTCTACGTCACCATCGCCAACCCCCTTCACGCCACCGGAACCTGATCCCCGACGAATTCCCCGTGAACAGCTGAATGACGAGAGAGGAGCGTCGCCGTGCCTCCCACCGATGCGAGCGCCGACGCGGACGCCGGAGCCGGTCCCTCCCCCCAGCCCGGCGGCGCCGAGGACACGCTGGACCTGCGGCTGCCCTACGAACTCATCGCGCTGTTCGGAGAGGCGAGGACCGGCAGGAGCGGCCGGCCCGGCAGGAAAGACAGGACCGGGGCGGCGGACCTGGGCGGTGGCGGCGGGGGTGAGTGCGGTGGGGGGGACGGCAGCCGGGGAGAGGGCAGTGGTGAGGACGGCGTCCCGGACACCGCCGTCGCGGGCGTCCGCACCCCGTCGCGCCTCCACCCCACGGCCGACCGCGCCGATGCGGCCCCCGGCAACGCACCCGGGCCGCTACTCGGGCCGCCCCCCGTCCCGCCCCCTGAGCGGGCGTCCGAGCGGGCATCCACGCAGCAGCTCGCAGCCCCGCCCGCCCAGCAGCCCCGGCAGCCCGCCGCCCAGCCCTCCGCGCGGCGGCCCCTGCAGCCGTCCGTCCCGTACGGCCCGGTCGGCGCGTCCGGCATCGACGCCCACATCACTTCCCGCGTCACCTCCCGCACCGCCTCCCACCCCGGCGAGGACGACCTGCTCGACTGCCCCGCGGCGTGGGGACCGGTCACCACACCCGTCGGCGTCTTCCAGCTCGTACCCGTCCGTGTCGCACGTGACCTCTCCCTTCTGAGTACCTGGATGAACGATCCCGCCGTGGCCGCCTTCTGGGAGCTGGCCGGGGACGAGTCGGTCACGGCGGCCCACCTCCGCCCTCAACTCGACGGCGACGGGCGGAGCGTGCCGTGCCTCGGCCTGCTCGACAACGCCCCCATGAGCTACTGGGAGATCTACCGGGCCGACCTCGACCCGCTGGCCCGGCACTATCCGGCCCGTCCGCACGACACCGGTATCCACCTCCTCATCGGCGGTGTCGCCGATCGCGGGCGCGGGGTCGGGACCGCGCTGCTCCGGGCCGTCGCCGATCTCGTACTCGACAACCGGCCGCTCTGCCCCCGTGTGGTCGCTGAACCCGATCTGCGCAACACCCCGTCCGTCTCCGCCTTTCTGAGCGCCGGATTCCGGTTCTCCGCGGAACTCGACCTTCCCGACAAGCGGGCCGCACTCATGGTTCGTGATCGCGCGCTCAGGAACCTGCTGTGAACCGCCCGCTGCCCTACATACACCGCTCGAACCGCATCGGTTCCACCCCGAGGAGTCGCCTTGCCGAACCCGTTTGTCCCCGATGATTCCGAGGAACGGGAGGAGCCGCCCACACCACCCGAGCTGCTCGCGCCACCCGAGCTGAACCGCGAAGCCTGGGACCGCGCGGCCCGCCGGCTGCTCGCCAAGATGCTCGCGGCCTTCGCGTACGAAGGGATCATCGAGCCGGTCACGCAGCGGGACGGCGGCGGCGAGGACTCCGAGCCGGAAGGCGGGTCCGGGCCCTGGCGGACAGCCGGGCCCCAGCGGCAGCACAGCACCTACACCCAGCCCCTGGACGACGGCTCCGCCCTCTCCTTCCGGGCCCGGCGCGGCGCGTACGACGACTGGCTCGTCGACGCCGACTCCGTCCGCCACGGCGGCCGGCCCTTCACCGACCCGCTCGCCTTCCTCGTGCGCGCCCGCCGCACGCTCGGGCTCGACGGCGCCACCTTCGGTCACCTCGTCGGCGAGCTCACGGCCACGCTCGCCGCCGACACCCGCCTCGACCACAGCGCGCTGCCGGCGGCCCGCCTCGCGGAGCTCGGGTACGCGGAGCTGGAAGGCCACCAGACCGGGCACCCCTGGCTCGTCCTGAACAAGGGGCGGGTCGGGTTCTCGGCCGTCGACGCCGCCCGATGGGCCCCCGAGGCCCGCAGGCCCGCCCGGCTGCCCTGGATCGCCGTCCGCACCGACCTCGCCCGCTACCGGGGCGTCGGCGCGCTCGCCACCCCCGACCGGCTCTACGCCCGGGAGCTCGACCCGGCGGTCCGCGAGGGCTTCGCCGCCGCGCTACGCGCGCGTGGTGTCGCCCCGGACGACTACCTCTACCTGCCGGTGCACCCCTGGCAGTGGGAGGAAGTGGTGCTGCCGCTCTTCGCCCCGGCCGTCGCCGACGGCGCGATCGTCCCGCTGCCGGGCGACACCGACCTCCGGCTGCCGCAGCAGTCGATCCGCACCTTCGTCAACACCTCGCGCCCCGACCGACACACCGTGAAGCTGCCGCTGTCCATCCTGAACACGCTGGTGTGGCGAGGGCTGCCGACAGAGCGCACGCTCGCCGCCCCGGCCGTCACGGCCTGGGTCCACGCCATGCGCGACGCCGATCCGTTCCTGCGCGACGAATGCGGGGTGATCCTGCTCGGAGAGGTGGCCTCCGTTGCGGTCGAGCACCCGCTGTACGACCGCCTCGCCGAGGTTCCGTACCAGTACAAAGAGCTGCTCGGGGCGATCTGGCGCGAGCCGCTGCAGACCCGCCTCGCGGTCGGCGAACGCGCGCGGACCCTCGCTTCGCTGCTCCACACCGATCCCCAGGGGCGTGCCTTCACCGCCGAACTCGTCGCCCGCTCGGGCCTGGCCCCCCAGGTCTGGCTGCGGCATCTGTTCCGGGCACTGCTGCCGCCGCTGTTGCGGTTCCTCTACCGCTACGGGACGGTCTTCTCGCCGCACGGTGAGAACGCGATTGTCGTCTTCGACGACCACGACGTACCCGTACGCCTGGCGATCAAGGACTTCGTGGACGACGTCAACATCAGCGCGGAGCCGCTGCCCGAGCACGACTCGATGCCCCAGGACGTCCGGGACGTCCTGCTGACCGAGCCGCCCTCCTTCCTCACCCAGTTCATCCACTCCGGGCTCTTCGTCGGCGTGTTCCGCTATCTGGCGCCGCTGTGCGAGGAGCAACTGGACGTTCCGGAGGGCGACTTCTGGGCGCTGGTGCGCGACGAGGTCCTGCGCCACCAGGCGCGGTTCCCCGAGCTCAAGGAGCGGTACGAGACGTTCGACCTGCTCACGCCGCGTATCGAGCGGCTCTGCCTCAACCGGAACCGGCTGCACCTGGACGGCTACCGGGACCGCCCCGAGCGCCCGCACGCGGCCGTCGCGGGCACCGTCCCGAACCCGCTCGCACCTCCGACGTGATCGGATTGTCAGTGGTGCCCCGTAGGGTGGACGGGCTATGACGAAGCCATCTCTCCCCGAGCTCCTGCACGCCGCCGTCGCCGCCGTCGGCGGTCTGGAGCGCCCCGGCCAGGTCACCATGGCCACCGCCGTCGCGGACGCCATCGACAGCGGTTCCCACCTGCTCGTCCAGGCCGGCACCGGCACCGGAAAGTCCCTGGGCTATCTGGTGCCGGCGCTGGCGCACGGCGAGCGCGTGGTGGTGGCCACCGCGACCCTGGCGCTTCAGCGACAGCTCGTGGAGCGCGACCTTCCGCGTACGGTCGACGCGCTGCACCCGCAGCTGCGCCGCCGCCCGGAGTTCGCCATGCTCAAGGGCCGCTCCAACTATCTCTGTCTGCACCGCCTCCACGAAGGCGTGCCGCAGGAAGAGGAGGAGGGCCTCTTCAACCAGTTCGAGGCGGCCGCGCCCACCAGCAAGCTCGGGCAGGACCTGCTGCGGATGCGGGACTGGGCGGACGAGACGGAGACGGGCGACCGGGACGACCTGACGCCCGGCGTCTCGGACCGTGCCTGGGGCCAGGTGTCCGTCTCCTCCCGGGAGTGCCTGGGCGCCTCGAAGTGCGCGTACGGGGCGGAGTGCTTCGCGGAGCTCGCCCGCGAGCGCGCCAAGCTGTCCGACGTGGTGGTCACCAACCACGCGCTGCTCGCCATCGACGCCATCGAGGGCGCCCCGGTGCTCCCGCAGCACGAAGTGCTGATCGTGGACGAGGCGCACGAGCTGGTCTCCCGGGTCACCGGCGTCGCCACCGGCGAGCTCACCCCGGGGCAGGTCAACCGGGCCGTGCGGCGAGCCGCCAAGCTCGTCAACGAGAAGGCGGCCGACCAGCTCCAGACCGCCGCCGAGGGCTTCGAGCGGCTGATGGAGCTGGCGCTGCCCGGTCGTCTGGAGGAGATCCCGGAGGACCTCGGGTACGCCCTGATGGCGCTGCGCGACGCGGCTCGTACGGTGATCTCGGCGCTCGGCTCCACCCGCGACAAGTCCGTCCAGGACGAGGACGCGGTACGCAAGCAGGCGCTGGCGGCGGTGGAGAACGTCCATAGCGTGGCGGAGCGGATCTCCAACGGGTCCGAGTACGACGTCGTCTGGTACGAGCGGCACGAGCCCCGCGGCGGAGCCGCATATCGGCCCAGTGGGGCGTCTCTGCGGGTCGCCCCGCTCTCCGTGTCGGGGCTGCTGCGGGAGAAGCTCTTCGCGGAGCGTTCGGTGGTGCTCACCTCGGCCACGCTCAAGCTCGGTGGGGACTTCAACGGCGTCGGCGCGTCGCTGGGCCTCGCGCCGGAGGGCACCGAGGGCGAGGACGTGCCGCAGTGGAAGGGCATCGACGTCGGCTCGCCTTTCGACTACCCCAAGCAGGGCATCCTCTACGTCGCCCGGCATCTGGCCACGCCGGGCCGTGAGGGCTCGCGCGGCGACATGATGGACGAGCTGGCGGAGCTGGTCGAGGCGGCCGGGGGCCGGACGCTGGGCCTCTTCTCCTCGATGCGGGCCGCCCAGGCCGCCGCCGAGGAGCTGCGCGGCCGGCTGGACAAGCCGATCCTGCTCCAGGGCGAGGACACGCTGGGCGAGCTGATCAAGACGTTCGCGGGTGACCCGGAGACCTGTCTGTTCGGCACGCTCTCCCTCTGGCAGGGCGTGGACGTGCCGGGGGCGAGCTGCCAGCTGGTGGTCATGGACCGGATCCCGTTCCCCCGGCCCGACGACCCGCTGATGAGCGCTCGCCAGAAGGCGGTGGAGGAGGGCGGCGGCAATGGCTTCATGGCGGTCGCCGCGACGCACGCCGCGCTGCTGATGGCCCAGGGGGCGGGCCGGCTGGTCCGGGCGACGGGGGACCGGGGCGTCGTCGCCGTCCTCGACCCCAGGCTGGCCAACGCGCGCTACGGCAGCTATCTGCGGGCCTCGCTGCCGGACTTCTGGTACACCACGGACCGCAATCAGGTACGGAGGTCGCTGGCCGCGATTGATGCGGTGGCCAAGGCGGAGGGTCGGTAGGGCGCGGTCTTCGGCCGCGGACCGTGGGTGGTCGAGCCCACGTGGCGGAGCCGCACGTTGTCGCAGCCCCGCGCCCCTTGCGCCGCGTTCGGCCGCGGACCATGGGTGGCTGGTCGCGCCCGCGCTGGGGAGCCGCACATTGTCACAGCCGCGCCCCTTGGAAGCCTAGGCACAGCAGGGCCCCGGGACCGGCGCAGGGGGTCCCGGGGCCGGTCCTCGCCGGCGGGTCGGTCAGACCCGCCGCAGCACTGCCACCACCTTGCCGAGGATGGTGGCCTCGTCGCCGGGGATGGGCTGGTACGCGGCGTTGTGCGGGAGCAGCCAGATGTGGTTGTCCTCGCGCTTGAACCGCTTCACCGTGGCTTCGCCGTCCAGCATCGCCGCGACGATGTCGCCGTTCTCCGCGACCGGCTGGCGGCGCACCGTGACCCAGTCGCCGTCGCAGATCGCGGCCTCGATCATCGAGTCACCCACGACCTTCAGGACGAAGAGCTCGCCGTCGCCGACCAGCTGGCGCGGGAGCGGGAAGACGTCCTCGACCGACTCCTCGGCGAGGATGGGGCCACCGGCGGCGATCCGGCCGACCAGCGGCACATAGGAGGCCGCGGGCTTGCCGGTGGTGTCGGTCGGCTGCGTGCTGGGCTGGTCCGAGCCGCGCACCTCGTACGCCCGCGGGCGGTGCGGGTCGCGGCGGAGGAAGCCCTTGCGCTCCAGGGCCATGAGCTGGTGGGCGACGGAGGACGTGCTGGAGAGACCCACCGCCTGACCGATCTCCCGCATCGACGGCGGGTACCCCCGCCGCTGGACGGAGTCCCGGATGACCTCGATGACCCGCCGCTGCCGGTCGGTGAGACCGGAGCTGTCCGCCCTGATGCCCGGAGGTCGGCCGGGCAGCGAGCGCGTGGCCCGCGCCGGGTCGCCGCCCTCCTGGTTCGTGACTGCGTCATTCATGGCATGCACCGGCTCAAGTCGGGTCTGGGAGCGGTCCTGGGCAGTGATGGTGGCACTGTCTGCGGTGGTGGTCACGTCGGCCCCTCTCGAAATGGTCTCCCTAGCTGGACAACGGTAGTTGCTTTCGAAAGGTTGCGCCAAACACACGTTCGAGTGAAAAATCGCAGAAAGCGTGACGTGATGATGGAGACGGGTGTATGCGGGCACCCTTGCCGGGGCCGGTGGGCAGGCAATTCGGTCGATTACGGTACCCTTCACCACTGGATACCGGAGCCCGAGGGCGCCGCCCGGGAGCGTCGCCGACGGCCGCCGGGCCGTGCGTACGTACGACCGCGACGCGATGGCCGGTACCGGCTCCCAGTCTGCCATCCGGTCGCCCGGAACCGGCGTCGGGCGCGCCCGGCGCGCGGCTCCGGGCCGGTGCTCCGTCGCCCTCCGGGCCCGCGTGGACACGGGCGGGAATCGCGCCCCTCGACTCTGTTCCCTGCGCGACCGCTCCGCGACACGCGGTAGTGGGCAGTTGGCGGCAAAACCCAAGATCTAGTGGTTGGATTGGCACCGCCACCCAGAAGTTGTGGTCGCTGGTCCCCCGGACCGCGGCCATCGCCTATGCTTGTGGCTGCTTCGCGGGGCCTGTTCAGGCCCGGCGGGGCTATTCAGTCGTGCTGCGAAGGAGGGTTGGGATCCATGCACTGCCCCTTCTGCAGGCACCCCGACAGCCGTGTCGTCGACAGCCGGACCACCGACGACGGCACGTCGATCCGCAGGCGCCGTCAGTGCCCCGACTGCTCCCGTCGCTTCACGACGGTGGAGACGGCCTCGCTGATGGTGATCAAGCGGTCGGGCGTCACCGAACCCTTCTCGCGCACCAAGGTCATCTCTGGCGTCCGCAAGGCGTGCCAGGGGCGGCCGGTCACCGAGGACGCCCTCGCCAAGCTCGGCCAGCGGGTCGAGGAGGCGGTGCGCGCCACCGGCAGCGCCGAGCTGACCACCCATGACGTGGGTCTGGCCATACTCGGCCCGTTGCAGGAGCTCGACCTCGTCGCGTACCTGCGCTTCGCGTCCGTGTACCGGGCGTTCGACACCCTTGACGACTTCGAGGCCGCCATCGCGGAACTGCGCGAACAACGGCCTCCCGCGGACGACGCGGACGCGCGCGTGGCCGGAGTGACCCCCGAGGTCCCCGTGCCCGCCACCGCCGCCGACTGACCGGCGCACCCCGGTCGCCGATCGGCGGCAATCCAGACCTGTCACGGGCGCTCTGCGCGGTGCCCGGGACACCAGACACACACCGTGCCACGGGAACATTCGGGCACTTTTGGGCGTTTTCGCCCGCGTATGGGAGGCGGCATGACAGAGACGACGAGCGGCCCGGCACGAGGATCCCGCACCAAGGGTTCCAAGGCGAGCAAGGGTCTGCGCATCGAGCGCATCCACACCACCCCCGGCGTGCACCCGTACGACGAGGTGGCCTGGGAGCGTCGTGACGTCGTCATGACCAACTGGCGCGACGGCTCGATCAACTTCGAGCAGCGTGGCGTCGAGTTCCCCGACTTCTGGTCGGTGAACGCGGTCAACATCGTCACCAGCAAGTACTTCCGCGGGGCCGTCGGCACCCCGCAGCGCGAGACCGGCCTCAGGCAGCTCATCGACCGGATCGTGAAGACGTACCGCAAGGCCGGGGAGGACCACGGCTACTTCGCCTCGCCCGCGGACGCCGAGATCTTCGAGCACGAGCTGGCGTACGCCCTCCTGCACCAGGTCTTCAGCTTCAACAGCCCCGTGTGGTTCAACGTGGGCACCCCGCAGCCCCAGCAGGTCTCCGCCTGCTTCATCCTGTCCGTCGACGACTCCATGGAGTCGATCCTCGACTGGTACAAGGAAGAGGGCATGATCTTCAAGGGCGGCTCCGGCGCCGGCCTGAACCTCTCCCGCATCCGCTCCTCCAAGGAGCTGCTGTCCTCCGGCGGCAACGCCTCCGGCCCGGTCTCCTTCATGCGCGGCGCGGACGCCTCCGCCGGCACCATCAAGTCGGGCGGCGCCACCCGCCGCGCGGCCAAGATGGTCATCCTCGACGTCGACCACCCCGACATCGAGAACTTCATCGAGACCAAGGTGAAGGAGGAGGAGAAGATCCGCGCGCTGCGCGACGCGGGCTTCGACATGGACCTGGGCGGCGACGACATCACGTCCGTCCAGTACCAGAACGCCAACAACTCCGTACGGGTGAACGACGAGTTCATGAAGGCCGTCGAGACCGGCGGCAAGTTCGGGCTGCGCGCCCGGATGACCGGTGACGTCATCGAGGAGGTCGACGCCAAGTCGCTCTTCCGCAAGATGGCCGAGGCGGCGTGGGCGTGTGCCGACCCGGGCATCCAGTACGACGACACGATCAACCACTGGCACACCTGCCCGGAGTCCGGCCGCATCAACGGCTCGAACCCCTGCAGCGAGTACATGCACCTGGACAACACGTCCTGCAACCTCGCCTCGCTGAACCTCATGAAGTTCCTCAAGGACGACGGCGAGGGCCACCAGTCCTTCGAGGTCGAGCGGTTCTCCAAGGTCGTCGAGCTGGTCATCACCGCGATGGACATCTCCATCTGCTTCGCGGACTTCCCGACGCAGAAGATCGGCGAGAACACCCGGGCCTTCCGCCAGCTGGGCATCGGCTACGCCAACCTCGGCGCCCTGCTGATGGCCACCGGCCACGCGTACGACTCGGACGGCGGCCGCGCCCTCGCCGGCGCCATCACCTCGCTGATGACCGGCACCTCGTACAAGCGCTCCGCCGAGCTGGCCGCGGTCGTCGGCGCGTACGACGGCTACGCCCGCAACGCCGAGCCGCACCAGCGCGTCATGAAGCAGCACGCCGACGCCAACGCCACGGCCGTGCGCATGGACGACCTGGACTCCCCGATCTGGGCCGCCGCCACGGAGGCCTGGCAGGACGTGGTCCGCCTGGGCGAGAAGAACGGCTTCCGCAACGCGCAGGCGTCGGTCATCGCCCCCACCGGCACCATCGGTCTCGCGATGTCCTGCGACACCACCGGCCTGGAGCCCGACCTCGCGCTGGTCAAGTTCAAGAAGCTGGTCGGCGGCGGCTCGATGCAGATCGTCAACGGCACGGTCCCGCAGGCGCTGCGCCGCCTCGGCTACCAGCCGGAGCAGATCGAGGCGATCGTCGCCCACATCGCCGAGAACGGCAACGTGATCGACGCCCCCGGTCTGAAGACCGAGCACTACGAGGTCTTCGACTGCGCCATGGGCGAGCGCTCCATCTCCGCGATGGGCCACGTCCGCATGATGGCGGCCATCCAGCCGTGGATCTCCGGCGCGCTCTCCAAGACGGTCAACCTGCCGGAGACGGCGACCGTCGAGGACGTCGAAGAGGTCTACTTCGAGGCGTGGAAGATGGGCGTCAAGGCGCTCGCGATCTACCGCGACAACTGCAAGGTCGGCCAGCCTCTCTCCGCCAAGACCAAGGAGAAGGAGAAGACCGAGGTCACCGAGAAGGCCGAGGCGGAGATCCGCAAGGCCGTCGAGAAGGTCGTCGAGTACCGCCCGGTCCGCAAGCGTCTACCCAAGGGCCGTCCCGGCATCACCACCTCCTTCACGGTCGGTGGCGCCGAGGGTTACATGACCGCCAACTCCTACCCGGACGACGGCCTGGGCGAGGTCTTCCTGAAGATGTCCAAGCAGGGCTCGACCCTGGCGGGCATGATGGACGCCTTCTCGATCGCCGTCTCGGTCGGCCTCCAGTACGGCGTGCCGCTGGAGACGTACGTCTCGAAGTTCACCAACATGCGCTTCGAGCCGGCCGGCATGACCGACGACCCGGACGTGCGGATGGCGCAGTCGATCGTCGACTACATCTTCCGCCGCCTGGCGCTGGACTTCCTGCCGTTCGAGACCCGCTCGGCGCTGGGCATCCACTCCGCCGAGGAGCGTCAGCGTCACCTGGAGACCGGTTCGTACGAGCCGACCCTGGAGGACGAGGAGGTGGACGTCGAGGGCCTGGCCCAGTCCGCCCCCCGCCAGACGGAGACCCTGAAGGCCGTCGCCGCGCCCAAGCCGGCGGTCGTCGAGCCTCCGAAGGCCGTGCACAACTCGGCCGAGCTCGTCGAGATGCAGCTCGGCGTCAGCGCCGACGCGCCGCTCTGCTTCTCCTGCGGTACGAAGATGCAGCGGGCCGGCTCCTGCTACATCTGCGAGGGCTGCGGCTCGACCAGCGGCTGCAGCTGATCACGGGCGCTCGTGGGCCCGAGCGCTCCTGAGGGCTGAGAGGCCCTGCCCCGTGGGGACCGGTGAACTGCCGGTCCCCACGCGGGCGTTCAGGGGGTTCCCCTGTGCTTCACCTACGTACTACGTACGTAGGAGTCAAACGGCCCGTGCGCCCATTGCGGCGGTGAACGCGTCCGGGTCCAGGTCGAAGCCGCGCACGGCCGGGTGGAACACCCAGGCGCCGCCCTCGGTCCGGACGAACTCCGCGACGGTGGCGGCCGTGCTGTCGGGGACGGCGGAGAAGTCGGCGCGCGCCAGCTCCGTGTAGCCCTCGCGGATGTGCACCTCGGGGTTGGCCACGTCGGCGAAGACGAGCCGCTCCGGGCGCTGCTGGATGACCACGCCGACCACGATCCGGGCGTGTGCCTCCGGCTGGCGGTCGAACTCCAGCGTCAGCACCTCGTCGTCCCCGAAGCCCATTCCGGTGGTGCTGTCGCGGCTCATATAGACCGTGCCGTCGGGGGAGCGGCTGTCGAAGTGCACCAGATAGGCGGGGCTGCCGTACGGATCGGACGCCGTGTAGACGGCGGCGATCACATCGAGGTCGTGGGCCGGGGTGCCGAACGGGCTCGGGTCCCACCGCAGCGCCACCTCGACCTTGCCGAGGCCCTTGCTGAATCCGCTCATCCCCAAACCCCTCCCCATGACGGCCCGTTGTCGGCCGCTCACTGACCATGCTGCCACGCGCGCGGGGGGAGCCGGTCGGCCGGAGTGGGGTCTTCGCCGTGCGCGCGGGCCGTACGATGGCGCGGTGCTGGTCAAGTGGATTCGCTGCACGGTGGTCGACCGTCCCGGCTTCGACCGGGGGCAGCGGAAGTGGGCGGGGCTGCTGGGGGAGCCGGGATTCCGGGGCCAGGGCGGCGGGTGGAGCCGGGGGCGGCCCGATGTCGCGCACGTCTTCTCGTTCTGGGAGAGCCGCCCGTTCTACGACTCCTTCATGGCGCGCTCGCACGACCGGCTCGCCGCCGCGCAGTCCGGCACGTACAGGGACGCGCGCGCCAAGCTGTTCGACCACCGCTTCGACGTGAAGACCGGCTTCGAGCCGCGCTTCACCGACGCCGACGTGGTGCGGGTGGCGCACTGCCGGGTGCACGCCGACCGCGTCGAGCACTTCAGAAACGCGCAGGAGCGGATCTGGAACCCGGCGATGGCCGGGTCGCCGGGGATGCTGCGAGGGATGTTCGGGGAGGCGCCGGGCCACGAGTTCCTGGTGCTCTCCATGTGGCGGTCGGCGGCCGAGCACGGCAAGTACCGGGCCGACCGGGTCGAGCGGCTCTCGCTGCGCGCGGGGACGGAGGCCGACGTGGCGGGCCTGACCGGGGCCGTCGTCGACCTGAATCCCAGCTGGACGGTGTGAGCGATACGCCGGATGGCGGCCGGACGGCTGCTCGAATGTCGGACCGGCGATCTAGGGTTGACGCATGGCAAGACCGCGTCGCATCGTCCTCGTCCGGCACGGCGAGTCGGAGGGGAACGCCGATGACACCGTGTACGAGCGCGAGCCCGACCACGCGCTGCGGCTCACCGCGGCCGGGCGGCGCCAGGCCCGGGCGACCGGGGAGGGGCTGCGCGAGATATTCGGCCGCGAGCGCGTCAGCGTCTACGTCTCGCCCTACCGGCGCGCGCACGAGACGTTCCAGGCGTTCGGGCTCGACCCGGAGCTCGTGCGGATCAGGGAGGAGCCCAGGCTCCGCGAGCAGGACTGGGGGAACTGGCAGGACCGCGACGACGTACGTCTGCAGAAGGCCTACCGGGACGCGTACGGACACTTCTTCTACCGCTTCGCACAGGGCGAGTCGGGGGCGGACGTCTACGACCGGGTGGGCTCGTTCCTGGAGAGCCTGCACCGCAGCTTCGAGGCGCCGGACCACCCGCCGAACGTCCTGCTGGTCACCCACGGCCTGACGATGCGGCTCTTCTGCATGCGCTGGTTCCACTGGACGGTGGCGGACTTCGAGTCGCTCTCCAACCCGGGCAACGCGGAGACGAGGACGCTGCTCCTGGGCGCGGACGGGCGGTACACGCTGGACCGGCAGTTCGAGCGGTGGCGCGTCCCCGAGCCGTACGGCATCACCGGTTAGAGTGGGTGTGCGATGACCGCTGACTCCACACTCGACGCACGCTTCGAACGCGCGCTGGCCAGCCTGCGCGGGCTGTCCGTGGGAGACGCCCTGGGCTCCCAGTTCTTCGTCCCCGCCCACTATCCGCTGCTCAAACGGCGCGAGCTGCCCGCCGGCCCGTGGCAGTGGACCGACGACACCGAGATGGCCTGCTCGGTCCTCGCCGTACTGGCCGCGCACGGCCGGATCGACCAGGACCGGCTCGCCCGCTCCTTCGCCGAGCACCACGACTTCGACCGGGGATACGGCCCGGCCGTCAACCGGATGCTGCGGCTGATCCGGGAGGGCGGGGACTGGCGGGAGCTGGCCGCCGCGCTCTTCAACGGGCAGGGCTCCTGGGGCAACGGCTCCGCGATGCGGATCGCGCCCCTGGGCGCCTGGTACGCGGACGACCCGGAGCAGGCGACCCACCAGGCCGAGATCTCCTCGTACACCACCCACCAGCACCGCGAGGCCGTGGTGGGCTCGATGGCGGTGGCCGCGGCCACCGCGCTCGCCGCCGATCCGGCGGGCCCGCCGACCCCGGCCGACCTGCTCGACGGTGTCGTGGCGCTGGTGCCGCGCAGCGCGGTCGGCGCGGGGCTGCGGAGGGCGCGGGACATGCTGGACTACGGGGACGCGGGGACGGTGGCCGCGGTGCTCGGGTGCGGGCGCCGGACCAGTGCGCACGACACGGTGCCGTTCGCCCTGTGGTCGGCGGCGCGCTCGCTCGGGGACTTCGAGAAGGCGTTCTGGACGACCGCGCAGGCGGGCGGCGACGTGGACACCACCTGCGCGATCGTCGGCGGGGTGATCGCGGCTTGCAAGGCCGGGGCGCCCCCGGCCGAGTGGCTGGCGCGGACCGAGGAGCTGCCGGACTGGGTCCCGACGACGGCCGCGCGCTGAGCCGGTTGGCGCTGGGCCGGTTCGCATTGGGCCGGTTCGCATCGGGCGGGCCTGCGCCCGGCGCCGCCGGGCCGGCGGTGGTCGCCGTCAGCCCGCCGGTGCCCCCGCCTTGCCGCTCAGCGCCTCCAGGTCGCTCTTGCGGACCTGGATGACGAAGAGGGCGACCAGCGCGGCGAGGGACACCAGGGCCACGGCGGCGATGAAGGCCGTGCCGATGCCGTGGGCGAGGACCTCGTCGCTCCAGGGCGCGGGCAGCTGGTGGGACTTGGCGAAGGTCGCCTTCTGCTCGGGCGAGCCGTGTGCGAGGAAGTCCTTGAGCTGGGTCTTGCCCTCGTCGCGGCTCGCGGTGCCGAAGACCGTGGTCAGGATGGACAGACCGAGCGCGCCGCCGACCTGCTGGGTGGTGTTGAGCAGGCCGGACGCGGCTCCCGACTCGCTGTCGGCGATGCCGGAGACGGCGGTCAGCGTCAGGGTGACGAAGTTGAGGCCCATGCCGAAGCCGAACAGCAGCAGCGGGCCGATGATGCCGCCGGTGTAGGTGCTGTCCGGGTCGATCAGGGTCAGCCAGGCCATGGCTCCCGCCGTGATCAGCGAACCGGTGACCACGATCGGCTTGGGGCCGATGCGGGGCAGCAGGTTGGTGGCGAGCCCCGCCGCGAGGACGATGGCCAGGGTCGAGGGGAAGAAGGCCACTCCGGCCTTGACCGGGCTGTAGTGCAGCACGTTCTGCACGAAGAGCACGATGAAGAAGAACATGCCGAACATGGCCGCGGCGAGGCTCAGCATGATCACGTACGTACCGGAGCGGTTGCGGTCGGCGAACATCCGCAGCGGGGTGATCGGCTGCGCGGAGCGGCGCTCCACCGCCACGAAGGCGAGGAGCAGGACCACGGCCGCGCCGAAGGACGCCAGGGTGAGGCCGTCGCGCCAGCCGTCGCTCGCGGCCCGGATGAACCCGTAGACCAGCGCGGCCATGCCGCCGGTGGAGGTGAACGCCCCGGCGAGGTCGAAGGTGCCGGAATGGCGTTCGGACTCACGGATGTACCGGGGCGCGAGCGCGGCGATGACCAGGCCGATGGGGACGTTGACGAAGAGCACCCAGCGCCAGTTGAGCCAGTCGGTGAGCATGCCGCCGGCGATCAGGCCGATGGCGCCGCCGCCCGCGGAGACCGCCGAGAAGACGCCGAACGCCCGGTTGCGCTCGGGGCCTTCGGGGAACGTGGTCGCGATCAGGGCGAGCGAGGTGGGGGAGGCGATCGCGCCGCCGATGCCCTGCAGGGCGCGAGCGGCGAGCAGCTGCCAGGGCTCCTGGGCGAAGCCGCCGAGCAGCGAGGCGAGGGTGAAGACCAGGATGCCGGTGATGAACATCCGGCGCCGGCCGAGGAGGTCACCGGCGCGGCCGCCGAGCAGGAGTAGCCCGCCGAAGGTCAGCGCGTAGGCGTTGATGACCCAGGTCAGGTCGTTGGTGGAGAAGCCGAGGGAGGTCTGGATGTGGGGGAGCGCGATGTTCACGATCGTCGCGTCCAGGACCACCATCAGCTGGCACATCGCGATGACCGCGAGGGCGATGCCGGGGCGGTCCGGGCGCGAGGGGTGCGGTTCGGGTGCGTGGGCGCCGGGCTTCGCGTCTATCTGATCTGACGTCATAAAGGATCCCCTTGAGACGTACCAGGAAACGGCGTTGTAGGAACGCCACCGTTCACTATGGGAGACCCTAGCGAGCCGGAAAGAGTGAACACAAGCGTTCACTAAGGGGAGTTGGGGCAGGCAGGCGGCGGGGTGGCGACCCTCGTACGGGGTGTTCCGGGACGCCGTGCCTGGTCAAACGGCTGGTCGGCGACCACCATGGAAGGCGGTCCCGTCCCCAACGGAGAGAAGACGATGGCTACTTCGCGCTGGACTGCTGCCGTCGAGGCCCCGCAGGTCTCGCCGCGCCGCCGGGGTCCCGTCCTGGAGCGGGCGATCCTCGACGCGGCCCTGGAGCAGTTGAGCACGGTCGGCTGGAACGCCCTCACCATGGAGGGCGTGGCCGCCGGCGCGCAGACCGGGAAGGCCGCGGTCTACCGGCGCTGGTCCTCCAAGGCGGAGCTGGTGGCCGACGCGCTGCGGTCCGGGCTGCCGGATCTGGACCGGGCCGACGACCACGGCTCGGTGCGCGAGGACCTCTACCAGCTCTGTCTGCGGCTGCGCGAGGCGATGTACTCACGGTCGGGGTTCGCGCTGCGCTCGGTGCTTTACGAGTGCGACGCCGCCAGCGCCGAGCGGTTCCACGGGATGGTGCTGCGGCGCCTGGTCGAGCCCGCCCAGCGGCTCTTCCAGGAGGCCGTGCAGCGCGGAATCGAGCGGGGCGACGTGCGGCCCGACGCCACGGCGGAGGTGATCTTCGATGTGATCCCCGGGCTGATGATGTTCCGCGCGAAGGTACGCGGAAGCGAATGGCCGGACGAGGCGGTCGCGGAGATGATCGATCACGTGATGGTGCCGCTGCTGCGGGCCGGAACGGCCTGATCACCGGGTCCGGGCGCGGTCATCGTGTGGCACGGGGTGGCCGGGGTGTCCTCGGCGGCCCGGGCGGCGTAACCTTGCTGGCGCCATGCCGTACGAACCACCCACCCACACCGTCGAGCGCTCGCTTCGCGCCACCACCGGATTCAAGATCATTGCCGGTGTCGACGAGGTCGGACGCGGGGCGTGGGCCGGTCCCGTCACGGTGTGCGCCGCCATCACGGGGCTGCGCCGACCGCCCGAGGGCCTGACCGACTCCAAGCTGATCAGCCCCAAGCGCCGCCTCGAACTGGCCGGGGAGCTGGAGACCTGGGTGACGTCGTACGCGCTCGGGCACTCCTCGCCGCAGGAGATCGACGAGCTCGGGATGACCGCCGCGCTCCGTCTCGCCGCCGTCCGCGCGCTGGACGCGCTTCCGGTACGGCCGGAGGCGGTGATCCTCGACGGCAAGCACGACTACCTCGGCGAGCCGTGGCGGGTCCGTACCGTCATCAAGGGGGACCAGTCCTGCATCGCGGTCGCGGCCGCCTCGGTGATCGCCAAGGTGCGCCGGGACGCGATGATGGCCGAACTCGGGGCAGTGGCCGGGGAGTACGAGGTGTTCGGCTTCGCCGACAACGCCGGTTACCCCTCGCCCACGCACAAGACGGCGCTGGAGGAGCGGGGGCCGACCCCGTACCACCGGCTGTCCTGGGCGTACCTCGACGCGCTGCCGCGCTGGCGGCACTTGAGGAAGGTCCGGGTCTCCGCGGCGGCGGCCGCACTGGAAAGCGGGGGCCAGCTCGGCTTCGACTTCTGAAATCCCTGGACTTTCCCCGCCCTTTACGGGGAGACTCCGCCCCGATCGCACTTTTGTGCCCACCCGGTGGTGCCCCATTCACCGGCGTTTGATAGACCTTTACCCATGCCTCTCATCCCCGAGGAGCCTCAGATTCACGAGAGCGCCCAGGGTCCCCGCGTCACTCCGGCCGCCGGCCGCACCGCGCCGACCCCCCGTCCCGTTCCTGGTCCGCGTACCGCGGCCGCGCCGCGTCCCGGAACTCCGGGCCCCGGTCCCGCCCGGCCCACGCCCCCCGCGCAGCGCACGCACGCCGCCGCGCAGCCCCAGGCCCCCCGTCCGGAGACCGCTTCCGGGCCGCAGGTCCAGCTGATCCCGGCCCCGGCCGAGGGCGCGGTCGACGCCGCGGGCGAGGCGGTGGACCTGCTGCTCGACACCGGCCGCGCGCCGGGCGACATCCTGGTCCTCACCACCGGCGACCCGCACCCGTGGGCGGCGCACGAGCTGTCCTTCGGCGAGGAGTCGTACTGGGCGCAGCACGACGCCCGCGACGACGTCTTCTACGCGGACGCCGCGTCCGCTGCGCGTGCGGCCGGCCGGCCCGTGGTGATCGTCGCCGTCAACGGCGGGGATGACGCGGCCGTCGGCGCGCTGCCGCTCGCGCGCGAGCGCGCGGGGGCGCTGCTGATCGTCTGCGGTGACCCGCAGCGGATCAACACCGCGCTCGGCGCAGGGGTCTGAGCGGGGCGCTCCGCCGGACGCTTCGCAGGGGCTCCGCGGGGGGCGGTTCTTCGTGTGCGGGCCGGTGGGGGCTGGTCGCGCGCGCGTGGCGGAGCCGCACATGTCACAGTCCCGCGCCCCTTACAGGGCGCTGGTCGCGCTCGCGCGGCGGCGACACGCACCGCACCACCCCCGCGCCCCCATCGGCGCGCTAGCGCGCTGCCACCCTGCGTAGGGCCTCCGCCGAGCCGCTGCGCAGGGGCAGCGGGTCGGGGTCCGTGTCCGACAGGGAGCCGGGGCGGCTTGTGGAGCTGGGGCGGCGGCCGCCGCGGCCCTCGCCCAGCACCTGCCAGCCGCCGCGCGTCAGCGTGATGTACGCGCCGCAGCGCAGCCCGTGCAGGGTGCAGGCGTCCCGCAGGCCCCACATCCAGGCGCCGTCCTCCTCGGTCCAACGCTCGTCGCCGTCACGGCAGTAGAGCAGCACGGCGGTGCGCACCGGGGTCCGGCGGCGCAGGTCGTGCGGGATCACCCGGCGCAGGTGCGCGAGGAGCGCGTTGCGGAACTCCCAGCCGTCGGCGGCGCCCGGACGCCGCGCGAACGAGGCGCTGGCGGCGAGGCGTTCCTCGTGGTCCAGGACGGCGATCACGGCCGTCGACAGGGTCGGGCGGTGCCGGGTGTGCAGCCCGCTGACCACCTCGCGGGGGTTGCGCAGCAGCGGAATACCCGCCGCCGCCCACTCCGCGGGCTCCAGCATCCTGGCGAGACGGTTTCCCGAGGCCGCCGACACGAGGGACGACGCGCCTGCCGAGGCTGCGGACGGAGCGAATCCGAAGGTCACGGTCCTCCCTTCCGGATACGCGCCCACAGTGCGGGCAGGGTCGGGTGAGGGCGCAGCACGGCACGGCCCGGGAGAGCGGGTCCACCGTTGTGGCGCGGCTCCAATTCTCGCTGGCTCGCGGGCACGCGGCAACGAGCAAATGGAGCCGCTGACTGGAATCGGAGGGTATGACGCTCATATCCCTGCCCAGCCGCACCCCCGGTCACGCACCGGACCTCAAGTGGTCACCCCTGCACGGCGAGGACCAGCGGAAACACCCCCTGAGCTCCCGCCCTGCGCAGCAACCTCGCCGCCACCGCCAGCGTCCAGCCGGTGTCCGAGCGGTCGTCGACGAGCAGCACCGGGCCACCCGCCTCCCGCACCGCCCGCGCCAGCTCGTCCGGCACCGTGAACGCGTGGTGCAGGGCGCGCACCCGCTGGGCGCTGTTGGAGGCGGGCACGCGGACCCCGGCGGCCTCCTCCCCGTACTCCACGCGTCCGAGCAGGGGCATGCGGCCGACCTCCGCGATCCGGGCGCCCAGCGACTCCACGAGCCGGGGCCGGGTGAGCGAGGCGACGGTGACCACTCCCGCGGGCCGGGGCGGCGCGTCGGGGCCGCCGGCCGCCCAGCCGCCGGGGCCCTTGGCCCAGTCGGCCAGGACGGTCACCACGGCGTCGACCACATCGTCCGGCACCGGTCCGTCCGGGGTCTGGGGGGCGAGCATCGGGCGCAGCCGGTTGCCCCAGCCGATGTCCGAGAGGCGGCCGAGCGCCCGGCCGGGGAAGGCCTGTTCGCCCGCGGGGATACGGCCCTTGAGGTCGACGCCGACCGCCGCGAGTCCGGTTGGCCACATCTTCCGGGGCTCGACCTCGACGCCCGGCCTGCCCAGCTCGCCCCGGGCCGTGTCCAGCGCCTTCCCGGAGACGTCGGCGGTGAAGCGGGCGCCCGCGCAGTTGTCGCAGCGGCCGCACGGGGCCGCCTGTTCGTCGTCGAGCTGGCGGCGCAGGAACTCCATCCGGCAGTCCGTCGTCGACGCGTAGTCCCGCATCGCCTGCTGTTCGGCGGAGCGCTGGCGGGCCACCCACGCGTACCGCTCCGCGTCGTACACCCAGGGCTGTCCGGTGGACGTCCAGCCGCCCTTGACGCGGTGGACCGCGCCGTCCACGTCGAGGACCTTGAGCATGGTCTCCAGCCGGGTGCGCCGCAGCTCGACCAGCGGCTCCAGGGCGGGCAGCGAGAGCGGGCGGCCGGCCTGCGCCAGCACGTCCAGGGTGCGGCGGACCTGCTCCTCGGGCGGGAAGGCGACCGAGGCGAAGTAGCGCCAGATCGCCTCGTCCTCCTGGCCGGGCAGCAGCAGCACCTCCGCGTGCTCCACCCCGCGGCCCGCGCGGCCCACCTGCTGGTAGTAGGCGATGGGGGAGGAGGGCGAGCCCAGGTGGACCACGAAGCCCAGGTCCGGCTTGTCGAAGCCCATGCCCAGGGCCGAGGTGGCGACCAGCGCCTTGACCCGGTTGGCCAGCAGGTCGTCCTCGGCCTGCTGGCGGTCCGCGTTCTCGGTGCGGCCCGTGTAGGAGGCGACCGTGTGCCCGCACTGACGCAGATACGCGGTGATCTCCTCGGCGGCCGCCACCGTCAGCGTGTAGATGATCCCGGAGCCCGGCAGCTCGTCCAGGTGGTCGGCGAGCCAGGCCAGCCGGTGCGCCGCGTCCGGCAGCGACAGCACGTTCAGACTCAGGCTCTCGCGGTCGAGGGGGCCGCGCAGCACCAGCGCGTCGGTGTCCGCGCCGGTGCCCAGCTGCTCCGCCACGTCGGCCGTCACGCGCGCGTTGGCCGTCGCCGTCGTCGCGAGGACCGGGACGCCCGGGGAGAGCTCGGCGAGCATGGTGCGCAGCCTGCGGTAGTCGGGGCGGAAGTCGTGGCCCCAGTCCGAGATGCAGTGCGCCTCGTCCACCACGAGCAGGCCGGTCGCGGCCGAGAGCTTGGGCAGCACCTCGTCGCGGAAGTCCGGGTTGTTGAGCCGCTCCGGGCTCACCAGGAGGACGTCGACCTCGCCCGCGGCCACCTCGGCCTGGACGGTCTCCCACTCCTCGGTGTTCGACGAGTTGATCGTGCGGGCGCGGATGCCCGCGCGGGCGGCGGCCTCCACCTGGTTGCGCATCAGCGCGAGCAGCGGCGAGACGATCACGGTCGGGCCGCTGCCGCGCTCGCGCAGCAGCGAGGTCGCCACGAAGTACACCGCGGACTTGCCCCAGCCGGTGCGCTGGACGACCAGCGCCCGCCGCCCGGCGAGGAGCGCCTCGATGGCGCGCCACTGGTCCTCGCGCAGCCGGGCCGCTCCCGTGGGGTCGCCGACGAGGCGGGCCAGGACGGCGTCGGCCTGGGTGCGCGGATCCGTGGTGCTCGTGTCGTTCATGCCCCCATACAACAGGACGGGTCTGACATCCGGCCCGCCCACGGGCGCCACCGGCCGCGCCGCACGCCCCTGGGCCGGCCGCTACGGCGTGGCGTGGTCCGAGCGCAGGCCGTCGAGCACGATGTCGATGTAGCGCCGCCAGTCGCCGCTGCGCCGGTGCACGATCGAGGTGAGGCCGCAGGTCAGGGCGAGGATGTCGGCGCCCGCGATGTCACGCCGGATGGAGCCGGCCGCCTGGCCCTTGCCGACCAGGTCCACCAGCTCGGCCTCCAGGTCGGCCCGCATGGTGCTGGGCGGACCCTCGGAGCCGAGCGTGCCGCCGACGACGCTGGCGAAGCCCCGGTCGCGCGCCTCCACCTCGCCGACCCGGGTGAGCAGCATCTGGAGCGCCTCAAGCGGCTCGGCCGACTCGCGGCACACCGTGCGGTAGTACGTGAGGATCTCGCCGAAGCGCTGCTGGGAGGCCGCCACCACCATGGCTTCCTTGGTGGGGAAGTGGCGGTAGAGCGTGCCCACGCCGACCTCGGCGTGCCGGGCCACCTCGTCCATGGACACGTTGGCGCCGCGTTCCGCGAAGAGCTCGCGCGCCGCGTTCAGGACCCGGGCCCGGTTGCGCTCCGCGTCAGCCCGGAGCCGGCGAGGACCACTCTCACTGACTGGCGTTGACGTTGGCATACGGAACCTCCCTCCGCTTGACTCTACTATGCCCTGCCGCAACCCACTCAACCAGCCCCGACTTCCCGCCAGTTGGGGTATGCGGTTCGCAGTTGCCCAGTCGGTTCCCCAGGTCGGCCCCGGGTGTTGACAATGGCCTGGTAGTCGCAGTGAGACGGAAGGAAGAACACGATGTCGTTGCCCCTGGGGCGTACGAGTGCGCCGGAGGTGTCGGCGTCGGTGGAGGCATTCCTGTCGGAGCCGCACATCGGCACGCTGACCACCATCCGGCCCGACGGGTCCCCGCACGTGGCGCCGGTGCGGTTCACCTGGGACGCGGAGGCGGGGCTCGCCCGAGTGATGACGGTGTCCTCGTCCCGCAAGGCCCGCAACCTGATCGCGGCTCCCGGCGGCCGGGTCGCCATCTGCCAGGTGGCCGGGTTCAGTTGGGTCACCCTGGAGGGCTCGGCGGTGGTGTCCGAGGAGCCGGCCCGGGTCACCGAGGGCGCGCGCCGCTACGCCCGCCGCTACCGCTCGGGCCCGCCCAACCCGCCCGGCCGCGTGGTGGTCGAGATCCGGGTCGACCGGGTGATGAGCCTGAACGTATAGGTCCTGAACGTGTAGGTCCTGAACGTATAGGTCCTGAACGTATAGGCAAGACGCGGGCAGCAACTGCCAAGCAGAGCGCGGCGGTACGGGGAGGCGCTCCCCGTACCGCCGCGCTCTGCGTGTCGTGGGCGGTCAGCCCTTGCGGGGCGGGGTGCCGGTCACCCAGATCATGCGCAGCGACAGCAGGCTCAGGCGCCAGCCGTCCGGGGTGCGGCGGGCCTCGGCGCTCACCAGGCTGCCGTTGGCGAATATCGGGGCGCGGTCGGCGTCCTCCGGATGGTCGGAGGGGTGGTGCACGTGCGTGGAGACGATGTTGGCGCGCAAAGAGGCCCGGTCGCCGTCGATTTCGACCACGGCGGGCGAGTTGATGTGCTGGGTGCGGGCGAACGCCGCCAGCGCCGTGCTGTGGTACTCGGCCAGGCCCGCGATCCCCTCGTGCCGGCTCATCGGGAACTCGACCACGGCGTCCTCGGTGAACAGCCCCCGGGCCCAGGCGTCGTCGAGCTTGTCGTCGTCCAGATTGATCAGGTAGCGGTCCAGGAGTCCCGCCACATCGGCGGTGGATTGGCTTGAGGTCATGGTTGAGGATGACTCCGGAACAGGCCTCTGACCAAGACTCCTTGTAGCAGAGTTGACGTACTTGTCAAAGGCCTGTACTAGCAGCTATTTACGCTCGCCGGACCCCTCGGGATACTGGAGAAACGCCAGTCGGAAGAGGGTAGATGGATAACTTTGACGCGGACGTAATTATCGCGGGAGCCGGCCCCACTGGACTCATGCTCGCAGGCGAACTGCGCCTGAACGGCGTGTCCGTGATTGTCGTCGATCGCCTTGCCGAGCCGATACAGCAGTCGCGCGCTCTGGGATTCTCGGCGCGTACCATCGAGGAATTCGGCCAGCGCGGACTGCTGGAGCGTTTCGGTGGTGTGGACGTCATTCCGGTCGGCCATTTCGGCGGAGTGTCCATCGATTACCGGTTGGTCGAGGGCGGTTCGTACGGCGCCCGGGGCATCCCCCAGTCGCGCACCGAGGGCGTGCTGGCCGGCTGGGCCGGGCAGCTGGGCGCCGAGGTCCGCCGCGGGGTCGAGGTCACCGGTCTTGAGGACGGCGCCGACGGGGTCACCGTCGAGGTCACCACGCCCGACGGGCCGGCCACGCTGCGCGGCCGTTACCTGGTGGGCGCGGACGGCGCCCGCAGTGCGGTGCGCAAGCTCGCGGGCATCGACTTCCCGGGCACCGACCCGGCCATCGAGCTCCGGTTCGCCGACATCAGCGGGGTGCCGCTGCGCCCGCGCTTCAGCGGCGAGCGGGTGCCCGGCGGCATGGTCATGGTGCTGCCGCTCGGCCCGGAGCGCTGCCGGATCGTCTACTTCGACCGCAGCGAGCCGCTGCGCAAGAGCCCGGACCCGATCACCTTCGACGAGGTGGCCGAGACGTTCAAGCGCCTGTCCGGCGAGGACATCAGCGGCGCCACGGTGCACTGGGTCTCCACCACCACGGATGTGAGCCGCCAGGCCGCCGAGTACCGCAAGGGCCGGGTCTTCCTGGCCGGCGACGCCGCGCACATCCATCTGCCCATCGGCGCCCAGGGAATGAGCGCCGGCGTGCAGGACGCGGTGAACCTCGGCTGGAAGCTCGCCCTGGAGATCAAGGGCCAGGCCCCCGAGGGCCTGCTCGACACGTACCACTCCGAGCGCCACCCGGTCGGTGCCCGGGTCCTCACCAACACGCTCGCCCAGCGGATCCTCTACCTGGGCGGCGACGAGATCACCCCGCTGCTCGACGTCTTCACCGAGCTCACCGGGTTCGAGGACGTCCAGAAGACGCTGATCGGGATGGTCACCGGACTGGACATCCGCCATGACGTGGGCGAGGGCGACCATCCGCTCCTCGGCCGCCGTCTCAAGGACGAAGAGCTGGTGGTCGAGGGCAAGAAGACCACCAACTTCGAGCTGCTGGCGGCCGGCAAGGCCATCCTGTTCGACCTCGCCGACGACTCCCGCCTGCGGGAGCTCGCCGCGGGCTGGGCCGACCGGGTCACCACGGTCACCGCCGAGCCACACGACTGCGACGCCGGTCTGGACGCCTTCCTTGTGCGTCCCGACGGTTATGTCGCCTGGGTCGCCTCCTCCGCGTCGCGCACGGAGGGGCTCGCCGAAGCCCTCAACCGATGGTTCGGCCGGCCCAACTGAGCAGGGCCTCATTCCCTTTCATCCGAACACCCGAAGGAAGCGAAGAACATGCCCAAGATTTCCTCCGATGACAAGAACCTGACCGTCCTCAACCTCTTCTCGACGGACGCCCCGGAGAAGCAGGAGGGGCTGCTCGGAGCGATGCGCGAGATCGTGGACTCCGCCGCCTACCCGGGCTGGATGTCCTCCACCGTGCACGCCGGTGTGGACAAGCCGGGCACGGCCAACTTCATCCAGTGGCGCAGCCGCGCCGACCTGGAGGACCGGTACGACGGTGAGGAGTTCAAGCACCGTACGCTGCCGCTCTTCGGCGAGCTGACCACCTCGATCCGCCTGCTGCAGAACGAGATCGCGTACTCGCAGACCAAGTCGGGCGACGGCGTCGAGATCTCCCCGGCCCGCTCCGACTACACGGTGATCGCGGTCTTCGGTGTCGAGGAGAAGGACCAGGACGACCTGGTCGACGCGCTCGGCCCGTCGATGAAGTTCCTGAGCGACGTTCCCGGCTACGTCTCCCACACGATCCTCAAGGGCATCGCCGCCCGAGGGCTCGAGGGCTCCTTCGTGGTCTCGTACTCGCAGTGGGAGAGCAAGGAGGCGTTCGACGCCTACCAGGCCGTGCCGCAGGCCGACAAGCCCGCCGCCCGCCAGGACGCCGAGAAGCGCACCGGCTCGCTCCTGACGTCGGTGGACTCCAACACCTACCGCGTGGTCCACACCCGCGCGGCCGGCGAGTAACACCTCGCGCCACCACAGCACCACAAAGCGCCCGGCTCCTCTCCAGGAGCCGGGCGTTCCGGCTTTCCGGGACCGGGCGCACAGGGGAGACGCTCCGGTTCGCGACCTGACGACATCTGACGCCGACGTGACAATTCCGCTGCGCTCAGCTGCTCATCGCTGCCGGTTCTCTGACATGGCTGCGGTGTATTTGCGGAACCTGACCGAACCGGACGTAGACCTGAACCGGGGCGCCTTGAACGGCGAGCGGGATCAGAAGACCCTTGAATACATGATCCGGGGCGTGGTTCGCCACCGCTGATCCTCTCGCTCAACTCCCGTTCATGGCCCTCGTATCCGGGCGCGTCCGACGTCGTACGCGCCAAGAACGCGGCCAGTGCCGGATCAACCGCAACCGCTGAGGAGCGAAAACGTATGCACAGCACGCTGATCGTCGCCCGCATGGAACCCGGTTCGAGCACCGACGTCGCCAAGCTGTTCGCCGAGTTCGACGCGACGGACATGCCGCACCGGATGGGAACGCGGCGCCGCCAGCTGTTCTCGTACCGGGGCCTCTACTTCCACTTGCAGGACTTCGACGCGGACAACGGCGGTCAGCTGATCGAGGCCGCGAAGAACGACCCGCGGTTCGTCGGGATCAGTGAGGACCTCAAGCCGTTCATCCAGGCGTACGACCCGGCCACCTGGCGCTCGCCCGCCGACGCCATGGCCGCCCGCTTCTACAACTGGGAGGCGGGCGCGTGACAACGCCTCGCAGGGTCGTCATCACGGGGATGGAGGTGCTCGCCCCGGGTGGAATCGGCACCAAGAACTTCTGGAGCCTCCTCAGCGAGGGCCGTACGGCGACGCGCGGGATCACGTTCTTCGACCCCACGCCGTTCCGCTCCCGGGTGGCCGCCGAGATCGACTTCGATCCGTACGAGCACGGTCTGAGCCCGCAGGAGGTCCGGCGCATGGACCGTGCCGGGCAGTTCGCGGTGGTCGCCTCGCGCGGCGCGGTCGCCGACAGCGGGCTTGAGCTCGCCGGCCTCGACCCGTACCGCATCGGCGTGACCGTCGGCAGCGCGGTCGGCGCGACCATGGGCCTCGACGAGGAGTACCGGGTCGTCAGTGACGGCGGCCGGCTCGACCTGGTGGACCACCAGTACGCCGCCCCGCACCTCTACAACCACCTGGTGCCGAGCTCGTTCGCGGCCGAGGTGGCCTGGGCCGTCGGGGCCGAGGGCCCCAGCACCGTGGTCTCCACCGGCTGCACCTCCGGCATCGACTCGGTGGGCTACGCCGTCGAGCTGATCCGCGAGGGCTCCGCCGACGTCATGATCGCCGGGTCCTCGGACGCGCCGATCTCGCCGATCACCATGGCGTGCTTCGACGCGATCAAGGCGACGACCAACCGTTACGACGAGCCCGAGACGGCGTCGCGGCCGTTCGACAACTCCCGCAACGGCTTCGTGCTCGGCGAGGGCACCGCCTTCTTCGTCCTCGAGGAGCTGGAGAGCGCGCAGCGGCGCGGCGCCCACATCTACGCGGAGATCGCGGGCTACGCCACGCGCTCCAACGCGTACCACATGACCGGACTGCGCCCCGACGGCGCGGAGATGGCCGAGGCGATCCGCGTGGCGCTCGACGAGGCGCGGATGAACGGCGAAGAGATCGACTACATCAACGCCCACGGCTCCGGCACCAAGCAGAACGACCGCCACGAGACGGCGGCCGTCAAGCGGATCCTCGGCGACCACGCGTACCGGACGCCGATGAGCTCCATCAAGTCGATGGTCGGGCACTCGCTCGGCGCGATCGGCTCGATCGAGATCGCCGCGTCGGCGCTGGCCATGGAGTACAACGTCGTGCCGCCCACGGCGAACCTGCACACGCCCGACCCCGAGTGCGACCTGGACTACGTCCCGCTGACCGCCCGCGACCGGAAGACCGACGCGGTCCTCTCGGTCGGCAGCGGCTTCGGCGGTTTCCAGAGCGCCGTGGTGCTCGCCCGTCCCGAGAGGAAGCTCGCATGACGTCGTCCGTGGTGGTCACCGGCCTGGGGGTGGCGTCCCCCAACGGGCTCGGCATCCAGGACTACTGGGCGGCGACCGTCGGTGGCAAGAGCGGCATCGGCCGCATCACCCGCTTCGACCCGTCGTCCTACCCGGCCAAGCTGGCCGGTGAGGTCCCCGGCTTCGTCGCGGAGGACCTGCTGCCGAGCCGGCTGCTCCCGCAGACCGACCGGGTCACCCGGCTGGCGCTGGTCGCGGCCGACTGGGCGCTCGCCGACGCGGGCATCACCCCGGCCGAACTCCCCGACTTCGACATGGGCGTGGTGACCGCGAGCGCGGCCGGCGGCTTCGAGTTCGGCCAGGGCGAGCTCCAGGCCCTGTGGTCCAAGGGCAGCCAGTACGTCTCGGCGTACCAGTCCTTCGCCTGGTTCTACGCGGTCAACAGCGGTCAGATCTCCATCCGCAACGGGATGAAGGGCCCCAGCGGCGTGGTCGTCAGCGACCAGGCCGGCGGGCTCGACGCGGTGGCGCAGGCGCGGCGGCAGATCCGCAAGGGCACCTCGCTGATCGTCTCCGGCGCCATCGACGCCTCGGTCTGCCCCTGGGGCTGGGTGGCCCAGCTGGCCAGCGACCGGCTCTCCACCAGCGAGGAGCCGGACCGCGCCTATCTGCCCTTCGACCGCGACGCCGCCGGATACGTACCCGGCGAGGGCGGCGCGATCCTGATCATGGAGGACGCCGAGGCGGCCCGCGCCCGCGGCGCCCGGATCTACGGCGAGGTCTCCGGCTACGGCTCGACCATCGACCCGAAGGCCGGCTCCGGCCGCCCGCCCGGGCTGCGCAAGGCCATCGAACTCGCCCTGGCCGACGCGGGGGTGGCCCCGGGCGACGTGGACGTGGTCTTCGCCGACGCGGCCGCCGACCCCGAGCTCGACCGCCAGGAGGCCGAGGCCCTGGGCGCGGTCTTCGGCACCCGGGGGGTCGCGGTGACCGCGCCCAAGACGATGACCGGACGGCTCTACTCGGGCGCGGCCCCGCTGGACCTGGCCGCGGCCCTCCTCGCCATCAAGGACGGGGTCATCCCGCCCACCGTGCACATCGACCCGGCCGCCGAGTACGACCTGGACCTGGTCCTGGGGCAGCCGCGTACCGCGCCGGTGCGCACCGCGCTGGTCCTGGCCCGCGGCTACGGCGGCTTCAACTCGGCCGTGGTCGTACGCGCGGCCGAGTAGCCGGTACGCGCCGCCCCGGCCCACCGCACAGACGACACGCCGTACTTACCTAGGAAAGGGAAATCCCATGGCCACCACGTTCACCCTCGACGACCTCAAGCGCATCCTCCTTGAGGCAGCGGGCGCCGACGAGGGCGTCGACCTGGACGGCGACATTCTGGACACCGAGTTCGAGGTCCTGGGATACGAGTCGCTCGCTCTCCTGGAGACCGGCGGCCGCATCGAGCGCGAGTACGGCATCTCGCTGGACGACGACGCGCTGACCGACGCCACCACGCCGCGCGCCCTCATCGAGGTCGTCAACGCCCAGCTCTCCTCCGCGTCCGCCGCCTGAGCCATCGACCCGAGCCACAGACAAGGAAGAACGACATGACCAAGAACACCGCACGGGTCGCTCTGGTGACGGGTGCCACCAGCGGCATCGGGCTCTCCGTGGCCCGGCTGCTCGCCTCCCAGGGCCACAAGGTCTTCATCGGCGCGCGCAACGCCGACAACGTCACCGAGACCGTCAAGCAGCTCCAGGGCGAGGGCCTGGAGGCCGACGGCTCGGTGCTGGACGTCTGCGACGCCGACAGCGTCAAGGCCTTCGTGCAGGCGGCCGTCGACCGCTTCGGCACCGTCGACGTGCTGGTCAACAACGCCGGCCGGTCCGGTGGCGGCGTCACCGCCGACATCGAGGACGAGCTGTGGGACGCCGTCATCGACACCAACCTGAACAGCGTCTTCCGGATGACCCGCGAGGTCCTCAACACCGGTGGCATGCGCCACAAGGACCGCGGCCGGATCATCAACATCGCCTCCACCGCGGGCAAGCAGGGCGTCGTGCTCGGCGCCCCGTACTCGGCCTCCAAGCACGGCGTGGTCGGTTTCACCAAGGCGCTCGGCAACGAGCTCGCGCCCACCGGCATCACGGTCAACGCCGTCTGCCCGGGGTACGTCGAGACGCCGATGGCGCAGCGCGTGCGGCAGGGCTACGCGGCCGCGTACTCCACCTCCGAGGACGCGATCCTGGAGAAGTTCCAGGCCAAGATCCCGCTCGGCCGTTACTCCACCCCGGACGAGGTCGCGGGTCTGGTCGGCTACCTGGCCTCCGACACCGCCGCCTCCATCACCGCGCAGGCGCTCAACGTCTGCGGCGGCCTCGGCAACTTCTGATCCGCCAAGTACCCCAAGGAGGAGCGGTTATGACGACCCGTGAGGTCGAGCACGAGATCACCATCGAGGCCCCCGCCGCCGCGGTGTACCGGCTGCTGGCGGAGGTGACCAACTGGCCGCGGATCTTCCCGCCCACGATCTACGTGGACCAGGTCGGCGAGCACGACAACCACGAGCGCATCCGGATCTGGGCCACCGCCAACGGCGAGGCCAAGAACTGGACCTCGCACCGTGAGCTGGACCCGGAGGGCCTGCGCATCACCTTCCGCCAGGAGGTCACCACGCCGCCGGTCGCGGCGATGGGCGGCACCTGGATCATCGAGACCCTGGCCGAGAACTCCTCGCGCGTGCGGCTGCTGCACGACTACCGGGCGATCGACGACGACCCCGAGGGCCTGGCCTGGATCGACGAGGCCGTCGACAAGAACAGCCGCTCGGAGCTGGCCGCGCTCAAGCAGAACGTCGAACTGGCCCACGCGAGCGAGGAGGTGACGTTCTCGTTCACCGACACCGTCATCGTCCAGGGCTCGCCCAAGGACCTGTACGACTTCATCAACGAGGCGAACCTCTGGTCCGAGCGGCTGCCGCACGTGGCCGTCGTCCGGCTCACCGAGGACACCCCCGGACTCCAGACCCTGGAGATGGACACCCGCGCCAAGGACGGCTCGGTGCACACCACCAAGTCGTTCCGGGTGACCTTCCCGCACCACAAGATCGCGTACAAGCAGGTCACGCTGCCCGCGCTGATGACCCTGCACACCGGGATCTGGACGTTCGAGGAGACCCCCGAGGGCACGGCCGCCTCCTCGCAGCACACCGTCACGCTCAACACGGACAACATCGCGAAGATCCTCGGCCCCGAGGCCACCGTCGCGGACGCCCGTGAGTACGTGCACACCGCGCTGTCCACCAACAGCCTGGCCACGCTCAACCACGCCAAGACGTACGCCGAGCAGAAGGGCTGACCCACCCATGACCCCGGACCGCCTGGACACACAGGTCATCGTCGTCGGCGCCGGCCCCGTCGGGCTTCTGCTCGCCGGTGAGCTGCGTCTTGGCGGCGCCGACGTGGTCGTACTGGAACAACGGGCCACGCCCACCACGGAGTCGAGGGCCTCCACGCTGCACGCCCGCACCATGGAGCTCCTCGACAGCCGCGGCCTGCTCGACGTCTTCGGGACGCCGCCGAACGAGCCGCGCGGCCACTTCGGCGGCATCCCGATGGACCTCACGCTGCCCAGCCCCTTCCCCGGGCAGTGGAAGATGCCCCAGACCCGGACCGAGGCCCTGCTCCAGGAGTGGGCGCTCTCGCTGGGCGTGGACATCCGGCGCGGCCGCGAGCTGCGCGAGGTGTCCGACCGGGGCGGTTTCGTCGAGGCGACGGCGGCCGGGCCCGAGGGCACGGTCGTGGTGCGCGGTGGCTTCCTCGTCGGGTGCGACGGCGAGGACTCCACCGTGCGCCGCCTCACCGGGGCCGAGTTCCCGGGCAACGACGCCGGTCGCGAGCTGCTGCGCGCCGACGTCGCGGGCGTCACCATCCCCAACCGTCGCTTCGAGCGGCTGCCCGCCGGGCTCGCCATCGCGGCGACCCGCGACGGGGTGACCCGGGTGATGGTGCACGAGTTCGGCTCGAAGGCCGAACCCCGCACCTGTGACCCGGAGTTCGGCGAGATCGCGGCGGTCTGGAAGCGCGTCACCGGCGAGGACATCAGCGGCGGGACCCCGCTGTGGGCGAACTCGTTCGGCGACGCCAACCGCCAGCTCACCCGGTACCGCAGCGGCCGGATCCTGTTCGCCGGGGACGCGGCCCACCGCCAGATGCCGATCGGCGGCCAGGCCCTCAACCTCGGCCTCCAGGACGCCTTCAACCTCGGCTGGAAGCTGGCCCTGCACCTGGGCGAGTCGGCCCCCGAGGGCCTGCTCGACACCTACCACACCGAACGCCACGAGGTCGGCCGGCGGGTCCTGTCCAACATCAAGGCGCAGGCCATGCTGCTGCTCGGCGGCCCCGAGGTGGAGCCGCTGCGCTCGGTGCTCACCGAGCTGCTCGGCCACGACGACGTCCGGGCGCACCTCGCCGGGATGATCAGCGGCCTCGACATCCGCTACGACGTAGGCGGCCCCGGGCACCCGCTGCTCGGCGCCCGGCTGCCGGACGCGGGCCTGACCACCGGCGAAGGCCCGGTGAACACGGCCCAGTTGCTGCGCACCGCACGCGGTGTGCTCCTCGATCTGTCCGGCGGCGGTGCGGCGCTGCCGGACACCTCCGGCTGGGCCGACCGGGTCACCGTGCTGCCGGCCGTGCCGGAGAAGGACGGCGCCCTCGCCGGCGTGGGCGCCGTCCTGGTGCGGCCCGACGGGTACGTCGCGTGGGCCGCGGCCCCCGGCACGGACGGCACCGGGCTGCGGGAGGCCCTGGAGCGCTGGTTCGGCCCCGCGCGCTGACTCCCGTACCACCCCACCCCCGCGCACGACCGCACGACTCCACAGCAGGACAGGGAACCACCGGGCACGTCCAGGAAAGGGAACACTATGGAGGGGACAGCCGTGGACACCGATGTCATCATCGTCGGCGCGGGTCCGACCGGTCTCATGCTCGCCGGCGAGCTGCGCCTGGGCGGGGCGCGTGTCGTCGTCGTCGAACGGCTGGCGAAGCCCACCGGGCAGTCCCGGGGCCTCGGCTTCACGGCCCGCGCCATGGAGATCTTCGACCAGCGCGGACTGCTGCCCCGGTTCGGCCAGGGCGAGACGCTGGAGATCAGCCCGATGGGCCACTTCGGCGGGGTGCAGTTCGACTACACCGTCCTGGAGGGCGGGCACTTCGGGGCGCGCGGCATCCCGCAGTACAAGACCGAGGCGGTCCTGGAGGAGTGGGCGGCCGGTCTCGGCGTCGACATCCGGCGCGGCTGGGAGTTCCTGGGGCTGACCGACGGCTACCTGGACGGCGACGACGTCGAGATCACCGTCCAGACGCCCCACGCGGTACGCAAGCTGCGCGCCTCCTATCTGGTGGGCGCCGACGGCGGCCGCAGCCTGGTGCGCGAGGCCGCCGGGTTCGACTTCCCGGGCACCTCCGCGACCCGGGCGATGTTCCTCGCCGACGTCACCGGCTGCGAGCTGCGCCCGCGCTTCCTGGGGGAGCGGCTCAACAACGGCATGGTGATGGCGGCCCCGCTCGCCCCGGGCGTGGACCGCATCATCGTCTGCCCCGACAACGCGGCCGCCCGCACCAGCGGCGAGTCGGTCTCCTTCGAGGAGGTCGCGGCGGCCTGGCAGTCGATCACCGGTGAGGACATCTCGCACGGCGGCGCCGAGTGGGTCAGCTTCTTCAGCGACGCCACCCGCCAGGCCTCCGAGTACCGGCGCGGCCGGGTCCTCCTCGTCGGCGACGCCGCCCACATCCACCTCCCGGCCGGCGGCCAGGGCCTCAGCACCGGTGTCCAGGACGCGGCCAACCTCGGCTGGAAGCTGGCCGCGGAGATCGCCGGGACCGCGCCCCAGGGGCTGCTCGACACGTACCACGGCGAGCGCCACCCCGTGGGTGCGCGGCTGCTGATGAACACCCGCGCCCAGGGCATGGTCTTCCTCGGCGGACCCGAGGCCGACCCGCTGCGCCAGCTCTTCGGCGAGCTCATCCAGTACGACGACGTCAAGCGCCACCTCGCCGGGATCGTCAGTGGTCTGGACATCCGGTACGAGCTGGGGGACGGGCATCCGTTGGTGGGGCGGCGGATTCCGCCCCGCGCCCTGGTCCTGGCGGACGGTGAGACCAGCACCACCGAACTGCTGCACCCGGCTCGCGGTGTGCTGCTCGATCTGGCCGACTCCGGTGTGGTCCGGGCGGCCGCGGCCGGGTGGACGGGGCGTGTCGACGTCGTCACCGCCTCGGTCAAGCCGGTGGACGGCGGGGTCGATCCGCTCGCGGGTGCGGGCGCGCTGCTCGTACGGCCCGATGGATACGTCGCCTGGGCCGGGGACGACGTTTCGGCCCTGGAGGCCGCGCTCGGGCAGTGGTTCGGCCCGGCCGGGTCGTGACGCCGAAGAGCTCGGTCCAGAGGGCTGTGAAGCGTCTGCGGGCCGTCTCCGGCTGGTCGCGCAGTTCCCCGCGCCCCTATCGGGGCGCGGGGCCGCAGCGAAACGAACCTCAACGCAAACGGGGGCATTGAATGGAAAGCACGCTCGCACCGGGCGCCGTCTCCCAGGGCGTTCGCAGGATCACCCTGGACGCGGGCGGTGTCACCCTGTCCGCGCTGCTGTGCGAGCCGGAGGGCACCCCCCGTGCGACCGTCGTCGCCGTCCACGGCGGGGGCATGAGCGCCGGGTACTTCGACGGTCAGGCCCACCCCGAGCTCTCCCTGCTCACCCTCGGCGCCCGGCTCGGCTACACCGTGCTCGCCGTCGACCGGCCCGGGTACGGGCACTCCGCCGCCCAGCTGCCCGAGGGACTGACCGTCGCCGAGCAGACCGACGTGCTGCGCGCCGGGATCGACGACTTCACCGCCAAGTACCCGACGGGCGCGGGCATCCTGCTCGTCGCCCACTCCTTCGGCGGCAAGCTGGCGCTCTCCGCCGCCGCCCACTGCACCGGCGACGGCCTCCTCGGCCTCGACATCTCCGGCTGCGGCCACCGCTACGCCGTCACCCCGGGCGTGATCCGCAAGGGCCTCAAGCACATCGCCCGGCACTGGGGGCCGTTGCGGCTGTACCCGCCGGACACCTTCCGCAGCAGCGGCTCCCTGGTGGCGCCGATGCCGGAGCGCGAGGCGGGCGAACTGCCGCGCTGGCCCGAGCTGTTCGCGACCCTCGCGCCGCGCGTCCGCATCCCCGTCCGGCTCACCTTCGCCGAGCACGAGGGCTGGTGGCTGCACGGCGACAAGGACCTCGCCGACCTCGCCGCCCAGCTGACCGCCGCGCCCCGCATCGTCGTCGACCGCCAGCCGGACGCCGGCCACAACATCAGCCTCGGCTGGGCGGCCCGCTCCTACCACCTGCGCACGCTCGCGTTCCTGGAGGACTGCATCACCAGGGCGGGACGCGGTGCCTGACCATCCGAGCCTATGACCAGCACCTTCGCCCATCCCTTCCGCTCCCTGGCGGTACGCAACTTCCGGCTCTTCGCGGCCGGACAGGTCGTCTCCGTCGCGGGCACCTGGATGATGGTCGTGGCCCAGGACTGGATCGTCCTGGGCCTCGCCGACAACTCCGGGACCGCCCTCGGCGTCGTCACCGCGCTCCAGTTCACACCGCTGCTGCTGCTCACCCTGTACGGCGGCCGCCTCGCCGACCGCTACGACAAGCGGCTGCTGCTCACCTGCGCCAACCTGGCGTCCGGCGCGCTGGCCCTGGTCCTGGCGCTGCTGGCGTTCGCGGACGCCGTCCAGCTGTGGCACATCTGGCTGTGCGCGTTCGGCCTCGGCGTCGTCAACGCCGTCGAGGTGCCGACCCGGATGTCGTTCGTGAGCGAGCTGGTCGGGCCCGAACTGCTGCCGAACGCCTCGGCGTTGAGCGCCGCGTACTTCAACACCGCCCGCGTCGTCGGCCCGGCCCTCGCAGGGCTGCTCATCACGGGCTTCGGCACCGGCTGGGTGATGCTGTTCAACTCCGTCAGCTATCTGGCGACCGTGGTCGGGCTGCGGATGATGCGGCCCGGCGAGCTCCTCCTCGGCGCACGCCAGGACACCCGGCCCCGGGTGGTCGACGGGCTCAAGTACGTCGCCGGGCGCCCGGACCTGAAGCTGCCGCTCCTCCTCGTCGGGGTGATCGCGCTCTTCGGGCTCAACTTCCAGCTCACACTGCCGCTGTATGCCAAGACCGTCTTCCACGCCGACGCCGCCTCGTTCGGGCTGCTCACCACCGGGTTCGCGGCGGGCTCGCTGATCGCCGCGTTCGCCACCACCGCGCGGCGCGGCCGTCCCTCCAGCCGTCTGGTGGTGGGCGCGGCGCTGGCCTTCGCGGTCCTGGAGACGGTGGCGGGCTGGGCGCCGGACTTCGCGGCCGCCATCGTGCTGCTCTCGCTCACCGGCGGCGCCACCATCTTCTTCGTCCAGGCGGTCAACCACCGCGTCCAGCTCGGCAGCGACCCGCAGTACCGGGGCCGGGTGATGGCGCTGTACACCCTGATCCTCCAGGGCTCCACCCCGCTGGGCTCGCTGCTCATCGGCTGGCTCGCCGAACACCTGGGCGCCCGCTCGGGCTTCTACGTGGGCGGTCTGGTCTCGCTCGCGGCGGCGCTCACCGCGCTGGCGTACGACCGGCGGGGCGGGCGCGTGGAGCCCGTCGAGGAGCCCGAGGGCGACCCGGAGCAGGACGGCCCCGTCCACGAGGCGGTGGGCCGGTGAACGCGACCCGTACGCCGCTGCGGGCGGCCCCCGCGGCGGGCCGGCTGCACCTGCTGGTGTTCCGGCCGCCCGCCGAGGAGGTGGCGGCGGTGTGCCCGCTGATGCGGGCCCTGGACGAGATGGAGTCGGCGCGCGCGGCGTCCTATGTCTCCGTGCGCGACCGGATCCAGTACGTGGCCGCGCACGCCACCCTGCGGGGTCTGCTCGCCGCGTACACCGGCCTCGAACCAGGAAGGATCGTCCTGGGCCGGGGCGAAGAGCCGTACGGGAAACCGCAGTTGATCGATCCGCCCGTGCCGCTCCACTTCAACCTCTCGCACAGCCACGGCCTGATCGCCATCGGGGTCGCGGCGGACCCGGTGGGCGTCGACGTCCAGCGCGTCCCGTCGCCCGAGGCCGTCGAGATGGTGCTGCCCCGGCTGCACCCGCAGGAGCGCGAGGAACTGCGCGCGCTGCCCGACACCGAGCGGGCGGAGGCGTTCGCGCGGCTGTGGACCCGCAAGGAGGCCTATCTCAAGGGCCTGGGCACCGGCCTCACCCGCTCACCCGCGGCGGACTACCTGGGCGACCGCGACGCCCCGGGCCGCCCGCACGGCTGGACGGTGCGCAACGTGCCCGTACAGCCGGGCTACGCCGCCGCGGCCGCACTCCGCAACCACCCGACGTGACCGTGAAGGCAGTCCCTTCCGCACCAGGGATCCGCAACCTACAGGGGGAACAGAACACCATGCCGACCACGCCGACCACACAGTCCTCCGCCGAGGTCTCCGACCGGCTGGACGAACTCAGCGAACGCAAGGAACAGGCCGTCCGCGGCCCCAGCGACAAGGCGACCGAGGCCCAGCACGCCAAGGGCAAGCTCACCGCGCGCGAGCGGATCGAACTCCTCCTGGACAAGGGCAGTTTCACCGAGGTCGAGCAGCTGCGCAGGCACCGCGCCACCGGGTTCGGCCTGGAGGCGAAGAAGCCGTACACCGACGGTGTGATCACCGGCTGGGGCACGGTCGAGGGCCGTACGGTCTTCGTGTACGCGCACGACTTCCGCATCTTCGGCGGCGCGCTGGGCGAGGCCCACGCCTCCAAGATCCACAAACTGATGGACATGGCCATCGCGGCCGGGGCGCCGCTGGTGTCCCTGAACGACGGCGCCGGCGCCCGTATCCAGGAGGGCGTCTCGGCGCTGGCGGGCTACGGCGGCATCTTCCAGCGCAACACCAAGGCCAGCGGGGTGATCCCGCAGATCAGCGTGATGCTCGGCCCGTGCGCGGGCGGCGCGGCCTACAGCCCGGCGCTGACCGACTTCGTGTTCATGGTCCGCGAGACCTCGCAGATGTTCATCACCGGCCCGGACGTGGTGCAGGCGGTGACCGGCGAGGAGATATCCCAGAACGGCCTGGGCGGCGCGGACGTGCACGCCGGGATCTCGGGCGTGGCGCACTTCGCGTACGACGACGAGGAGACGTGCCTCGCGGAGGTGCGCTACCTCCTGTCGCTGCTGCCTTCCAACAACCGGGAGATGCCGCCGCCGGCCCAGACCTCGGACCCGGTGGACCGCGAGGGCACGGCCCTGCTCGACCTGGTGCCGGCCGACGGCAACCGCTCCTACGACGTGCGCTCGGTGATCGAGGAGATCGTCGACGAGGGCGAGTACATGGAGATCCACGCCAACTGGGCGCCCAACCTGGTGGTCGCGCTGGCCCGGCTCGACGGCCATGTGGTGGGCGTCGTCGCCAACCAGCCCTCCGCCATGGCGGGCGTGCTGGACATCAAGGCGAGCGAGAAGGGCGCGCGGTTCGTCCAGTTCTGTGACTCGTTCAGCATCCCGCTGATCACCCTCGTCGACGTCCCCGGGTTCCTGCCGGGCGTCGACCAGGAGCACGACGGCATCATCCGGCGCGGCGCCAAGCTGTTGTACGCGTACTGCAACGCCACCGTTCCGCGCATCTCGGTGGTGCTGCGCAAGGCGTACGGCGGTGCCTACATCGTGATGGACTCGCGCTCCATCGGCGCCGACCTCTCGTTCGCCTGGCCCACCAACGAGATCGCGGTGATGGGCGCCGAGGGCGCGGCGAACGTGGTGTTCCGCCGGGAGATCGCCGCCGCCGAGGACCCCGACGCGATGCGCAGGCAGAAGATCGACGAGTACAAGAGCGAGCTGGTGCACCCGTACTTCGCGGCCGAGCGCGGCCTGGTCGACGACGTCATCGACCCGCGCGAGACCCGCTCGGTGCTGTGCCGCTCGGTCGCGATGCTCATCGCCAAGGACGCCGAACTGCCCCGCCGCAAGCACGGCAACCCGCCCCAGTAGGCGCGGCTCCCGCAGCGACCCGTAGGCCCGACTTCCCTAGAGAGGGGACCGACATGAGCGAGATGACCCAGATCACCGAGCCCGCAGAGACCGCCGCCGAGACCGCCGCCGAGCCTGCCGAGATGACCCTGGAGCACTGCCGTGAGCTGCTGAGAGTCGAACGCGGCAATCCCGATCCGGAGGAACTGGCGGCGCTGGCCGCGCTGTTCTTCGCGCACTTCTCCGCCATGGAGGCCCGGGCGGAGGCGGCCCGGGTCATGATCCCGCGCCAGCGCTCCGCGAGCTGGCGCCGCACCGACCGGGCGCCGGGCTTCGACGGCCCGCGTACCTGGCGGGCGGGCGGCCCGGTGCACGCCTGACGAAGATGCCTGACGATCCGTCAATTCCTGGTCGGTACCGTGCATTTCCCTCGCGGTGAGCGCAGCGCAGCGCCCCGAGCGGGCCGCCCCCACCCGGCGGCCCCGCCCGGGGCGCGCCGCTGTTCAGGGCCCCCGGACTTTACTTGACACGCACTCTCCCGGACGACCATTCTGTGCGGTGAATGGGGGTCTTCGTCATGCAGGTGTTGCCGTACTGCAAGCTACAGCCCGATCACAGGGAGCGGTGGGAGCCGCGAGACGCGCCCGACTGAGGTGCAGTACAGGCGAATTCCAGCCAACGGCCACCGCGACGCCACTTGGGCACCTGTTATTTAACTTGTTGTCAGCAGACCGGCCCGAATTCCGTAAACCTCCAGGCCGATGTGGCGAACATCATGTCATGGCAGCGTCAACGTCAGAGGCGCGCCAAGATGGCCGGATTATGTAAGTCGCGGCGAGTTACTCTTGGTTGAATCAACGGACCTTCCAGTGTTCCGCTTCCGCATGGCGAGGCCTGGTTGACGGGGACTCCCCGCCGTGATCACGTAGGGAAACGAAGAGGCGCTCGCTCTGTCCGATCTCGCTCAATAAACGACACAGTTTATTTGTTATTTGCTCGAACCTCTTTGAATTCCCTACCAGCGGTCTGTAGGTTCGTCGGTGTTCGTCGGTGAGATCCGGTCCGGATCTCATATTGGACTCACTCAGATGGGGGAGGGACATGACTCGCGGGGGAGGCATGACTCAGAGTTCGTCGGAGGCAGTGCTGGAGCCTCATATACCTGTCCAGCGTGGTCCGGGTGGACCACACCTGATCGAAGAGGGCGTGTCCGAAGCGGTACGCAGGGTGGCGGGCCTCTCCCGGGGCCGGCGGATCCTCGTGGTCGACAGCGACGTCGACGGCGCGGAGTCCCTGGTGTGCCGCCTGCGCAGGCACGGCCACGAAGCCATCGGCGTAAAGAGCGGCAGCACTGCCCTGCAGGCCTACGAGGACGTCGACCTCGTCCTGCTCGACCTCGAACTCCCGGACCTGGACGGCCTGGAGGTCTGCCGGGCCATCCGCTCGGTCAGCGGCATCCCCGTGATCATCGTCACGGCCCGCGGCTCCGAGCTCGACTGCGTCCTCGGCCTCCAGGCCGGCGCGGACGACTATGTGGTCAAGCCCTACGGCTTCCGGGAATTAATGGCACGGATCGAAGCCGTCATGCGCCGAGCCAGGTTCCAGCCGCCTGTTGCCAGAGAGATCTTGCACGGGCGGTTGCGCATTGACGTGAGCTCCCGCGAAGTGAGCCTGGACGGCCGCGAGGTGGGGCTGACCCGCAAGGAATTCGATCTGCTCTGCCTGCTCGCCTCCCATCCGGACACGGTCATTCCGCGCAAGCGCCTGCTTCAGCAGGTCTGGGGCGACTCGTGGTCGCGCCGCACTGTCGACACCCATGTCAGCAGTCTCCGCGGCAAGCTCGGTGACAGCGGATGGATCATTACCGTGCGCGGGGTCGGTTTCAAGCTGGGCAACGGCTGAATCTTCGCCTTTTCACGCGCCCGCAACAAGAGAGAAACAAGTTGAACAACCGTCATATGGCCGAGAAATTCTTTGGCGCAGTGGTCATTGACGACCATCAAGCGTAAGACGGTTTTCGGCCGGGGCCTGCGAGGTGATGACATTACCTCGCAGGCCCCGCTGCATTACCAGTGATTCCCCGGAATAGCCATTGTGCAACACCCGCACTCGCACACCCCCGGGGCATGCGAAAGGCCCCCGCGACCGGCCGAGCCGGACCGCGGGGGCCTTCGGGTCAACTGCCCCTTGTTTCCTACGGGTTGAGGACCCAGGCGGAGTTGTGCTGGGTGAAGCCGATGTGCGGGTAGTACTCCACCGCGGCCGGCGCCGACAGCAGGATGACCTTGGCCTGCGGCGCCTCCTTCTGCGTGGCGTCGATCAACGCCCGCCCGATGCCGGCGCGTTGGTAGTCGCCGCTCACCGCGATGTCCGAGAGGTACGTCGCGTAGCTGAAGTCCGAGATGCTGCGGGCGATGCCGATGAGCCTGCCCTCCGCACGGGCCACGACCACGAGATTGGCGTTGCGCACCATGGCGGCGAACCGCGTCACGTCCTCGATCGGACGGCGCTCACCGAGCCCGGAGGAGCGGTAGACCTCAAGGACCTCCTCCAGGTCCAGGTCGGCACCCTCCACACGCTCAATCTTCCAGGTCACGAAGCTGCTCCAATCGATCGAGAATCACGCCGTGGTTGACGAGGAAACGCTCCGGGCGCAGCTGGCCGATGTCCATGCCCTCCTGGCGCAGCGTGTCCCCGAAGTGCTCGCCGGTGGCGATCGTACGGTTCGCGGCGGCCTGGACCGCCCGGTAGGCCTTCTCCCGCTCCACACCGTCCGCCAGCAGGTCGGCGAGGACCGCCGAGCTGTAGACCAGGCCGTCGGTGCGGTCGATGCCCTCGCGCATCCGGTCCGGGAACACCTTGAGGTCACGGACGAGCTGAGTCGCCATGGTGGCCTGGAAGTGGCCCACCGACAGTGCGTCCGGCAGGATCACCCGCTCCACCGACTGGTGCGCCAGATCGCGCTCGTGCCACAGCGCCACGTTCTCCAGGGCGGTGGCTGCGTAACCGCGCAGCAGCCGCGCCAGACCGTTGAGCCGCTCGCTGGTGGTCGGGTTCCGCTTGTGCGGCATGGCGCTGGAGCCCTGGTACGCCAAGGTGCGCTGCTCCTCCACCTCGCGGACCTCGGTGCGCTGGAGCAGCCGCAGCTCCAGGGCGATCTGCTCGATGCTCGCGCCGAGCAGCGCGACGGCCTGGAGCAGCTGGGCGTGCCGGTCGCGGGCGACGACCTGACTGGGCGCGGGCTCCACCCCGAGCCCGAGCTCCTCGCAGACGTACGCCTCCACCGAGGGGTCGATCAGCGCGTACGTGCCGACCGAGCCGGAGATGGTGCCCACCGCCACGGCCTTGCGGGCCGCCTTGAGACGGGTGAGCGAGCGGTCCACGGCGAAGGCGAACTGGGCCAGCTTGTGGCCGAACGACGTGGGCTCGGCGTGCACCCCGTGGGTGCGGCCGACGATCACGGTCTCCCAGTGCTCCAGGGCCCGCTCGACGAGGACCTTGCGCAGCTCCACCCCGGCGGCGAGCACCAGGTCGGTGGCGCGGGCCAGGTGGTGGCCCAGCGAGGTGTCGACGAGGTCGTAGCTCGTCATGCCGAGGTGGACCCAGCGGGCCGACTCGTCGGGGATGCCCTCGCAGTAGGCGGCGAGGAACGAGAGCACTTCGTGGTCCCGCTCCCGCTCGATCTCCCGCACCCGCTCGGGCGTGGGGACCGCGGCCCGCCGCATGTCCTCGACGGCGTCCTCGGGCACCCGGCCCAGGCGCACCTGGGCCTCGGAGGCGAGGATCTCCACCCGGACCCAGGTCGCGTACCGCGCCTGGTCCGAGAAGATGTCCGCCATCGCGGGCAGGGTATAGCGGGGAATCATATGGGCCAGCACCCCCAGGGTGAGCTTGTCGACAGGTGGTCCGGACGGGCCATCAGTAGGCCTCGAAGTATTCGCGCTGCTCCCACTCGGTGACCTGGCCCTCGGCGGGCCGCTCCTGGGCGCGCCAGGCCTCGAAGCGGGAGACCTCGCTCTCCTTGAGCTTGGCCAGCGTCGCGGCCAGCGGCTTACCGAGCAGCTCGGCGGCCTGACCGGCCCGGAAGGCCTCCAGGGCCTCGTCGAGGGACTGCGGCAGGGTCTCGTACGCGTCCTCGCCGCCGGCCGGGCGCGGGGCCGCGCCCACGGTGGAGGTGAGCCCGTCGAAGCCCGCGGAGAGCTGGGCGGCGATGGCGAGGTATGGGTTGGCGGTGGGCTCGCCGGTCCGGTTCTCGATGTGGGTCGCGGAGCCGCCGCCGACCACGCGGAGCATCACGCTGCGGTCCTCGTAACTCCAGCCGATCCGGGTCGGCGAGAGCGAGAACTCCGAGCTGAGGCGGCGGTAGCCGTTGACCGTGGGAACGGAGAGCAGACACAGGTCGCGGGCGCGGGCCAGCAGACCGTCGATGTACGCCCGGCCCTCGTCGGAGATGCCGCCTTCGGTGGCCGCGAAGATGTTGCGGCCGCTCTTCGCGTCCATCACCGACTGGTGCAGGTGCCAGCCGCTCGGGTCGAAGCTGTCGACGCGCGGCAGCGACATGAAGGTGGCGTGGTAGCCCTGGCGCGTCGCGGTCTGCTTGACCATGGTGCGGAAGAGCAGCATCGCGTCGGCGGTGTCCAGCGCGTGCATCGGGTTGAAGGTCGTCTCGATCTGGCCCGGGCCCGACTCGTGCTCGATCGACCGCAGCGGCAGGCCGAGTTCGAGCAGTTTGAGGGCGAGCGGGCTGGTGAAGTGGGCGACCGAGTCGTAGTTGGAGTCCAGGTTGAACTGGTAGCCCGAGTTCACCGCCTCCACCTCCGGAGCGGCGCCCTGGAGACCGAAACCGTTGCCCGCGTTTCCGGGGGGACCGGGCAGGCGCTTGGTCAGGTACCACTCGACCTCCAGGCCGAGCACCGGCGTCAGGTCGCGGGCCGCGTACCGGGCGACGACCTGGCGCAGCACGTTGCGCGCGGAGAGCGGGTGCGGGGAGCCGTCGCGCAGGTACTCGTCGCCGAGCACCCAGGCGGTGCGCGGCCCCTCGTGCGGCAGCAGCTGGAAGGTCAGCGGATCCGGCACCAGGACGAAGCTGCCCGCGCCCGCGATCTCGTCGACGCCGACGCCCGGGTCGGAGAGGTAGTCGAGCGCGGCCGCGTGGCCGGTGTCGAAGATGAAGGGCCCCGAGCTGAAGTCCATGCCGTTGCGCAGGACGGAGCGGAACGCGTCGACGGTGAGCGTCTTGGAGCGGGCCAGACCGTGCGGGTCGCCGAAGACCAAGCGGACGAGGTCGACCTCGTCGAGCGACGCCTCGATCTGCTCGGCGGCGGCGGCCTGTTCATCGGTCCAGAGGCCGAACTCGGTGACGAACGCGGGGCGTCCCACACCGCCCGACTCGGAGAAGGGGCGGGACCACGACCGGGAGAACATGGGTTACAGGATCCTTTCGGTTACTCGGTCCGGTGCGGCCGGCAGGGGCCCGAGGTCCGCCTCAAGACGGCGTGCGGCTGACAGGACCAGATCGTCCGCCCCGAACGGGCCCACGAGTTGGAGCCCCACCGGGAGTCCGGCGCGGGTGAGCCCGGCCGGGAGGGAAACGGCCGGCTGGCCAGTCATATTGAAGGGATACGTGGCGGGTGTCCACGCCAGCCAGAGCAGGTCCTCCGGACGGCTCGCCCACTGGGGGCCGATCGCGTGCGGGTCGAACGGCTCGATGGGCACGGTGGCCATGGCCAGCAGGTCGTACCGGTCGAAGATCTCGTGCAGTCTGGTGCGCAGCGCGAGCCGCACCTCCTCGGCCCGCATCACGGTCGCGCCGCTGAGCGTGCGCCCGTGCCGGACGATCGCGAGGCGGCCCGGGTCGCACCACTCCTCGTCGGCGGGCGAGGTGGAGGCGGCGTCGCTGGCGGCGAGGATGTCGACGAGGGCCGGATACGGGTCACGGAAGGGCACCTCGATCCGCTCGACGCGGTGGCCCCGCGCGCTGAGCGCGGGCAGCGCCTGCTCGCTGACCCGGCGGATCTCCGGGGAGGTGCCCGGGAACTCGATCCAGCCGATGCGCAACGAGCGCCGCTCGACCGGCACTTCGAGAGCTCCGATCAGCGAGTCCGGGTCGCCCGGGTGCCCTCCGGTCATCACCGAGGCGAGCTCGACGACGTCCGGCACGGTCCGCGCGATCGGCCCCTGGTGGGAGAGCCGGTCGGCGCACGCGGGTACATAGGGCACCTTGGCGAACGACGGCTTGTAGCCAACGACCCCGCAGAACGCCGCGGGGATACGGATCGAGCCCGCGCCGTCGGTGCCGAGCGCCCCCGAGCCGAGGCCCGCCGCGACCGCGGCCGCGGCGCCGCCGCTGGAGCCGCCGGCGGAGAGCTCGGGGTCCCACGGGTTGCGGGTGGGCGGGGCGACCCGGCTCACCGTGGAGGCGCTCCAGCCGTACTCCGACGTCGTGGTCTTGCCCACCACGATGGCGCCGGCGGCCCGCAGCCGCGCGACCGAGGGCGCGTCGGCGCGGGCCCGCCGGTTCTCCAGCAGGGATCCGCGGGCGGTGGGCAGGTCCCCGGTCTGGATGAGGTCCTTCACCGAGACGGTGATCCCGAGCAGCGGCTGCCGCTCGAACGCCGCCCGGCCCAGCTCGCGGATCCGGGCGTCGGCCAGCTCGGCCTCCCGTACGGCCTCGTCGCCCGCGACCGAGACGAAAGCCCCGAGCTCGATGTCGGTCTTCTGGATCGCGGTGAGGACCGACTGGACGTGCTCGGCCGCGGTGAGCTCTCCCCGGGCGAGGAGCTCGCGTATGTCACCGATGGAGGTCAACGGATCTCCTTGCAAGGACAGGTGGGACGCCGGTCACGACACCTGGTGCGGCTGTCTGGCGCTCGCCGCCGCGGCCTGGACCGACTTGAGGTGCCACTCGGAGTCGAAGGCGGTGACCTCGATGTCCTCGCCCTCGGCCACCAGCGCGGCGGCGGCGCTCATGGCACCGGCGATGAACCCGGAGGTCCGGTGGGCGGCGAGCAGGTCGCTCTCGTCGAACGGCCTGCCCTCGCAGCGCAGCAGGCGCAGGTCCATGAAGCCGTTGAACTTCCGGCCCATCACCTCGACCGCCTGCGGGCTGCGGATGCTGAAGCGCACCTTCGCCGCGACGTGGCCGTGGTGGTGCTGGTCGGAGTAGAAGGCGACATCGGGGATGGTCGGCGGGATGAAGTGGTCGCGCTCCACCACGGCGGGCACCTTGGGCAGGTTGCCGGCGATGAAGTGCCAGGAGTTGTACTGCATCCGCGAGGACATCGCCCAGGCGGTGTCGGCGAGTTGGGGCACCGAGTCCTCGAAGTAGCGCTTGGCCGCCGGGGCGGGCACCACGCAGCAGAAGAAGTCGGTGATGTCCCACTTGGTTATCTCGGCCCAGCTCTGCTCCCGCAGGGCGCGCATGAGTTCGGGGATGGAACGCATGCCGCGGCTCATCGCGAAGTCGGCCTCGAAGACGTCGGTCGCCCCGGCCACCGTCTCGTACACCAGGGCTTCCAGGCCGGTGCCGAACTCGCCGTACGGGCGGGCCAGCCAGCCGGGCGCCGCGGTCAGACTCGCGCTCAGCTCCTCGAAGGTGGCGCCGGTGACCGGCAGCCGGTCGCGCAGCCGCTCGGTGAGGTCCGCCTCGCGCTGCCGCGACACCTCGCCGTACGGCCCGGCCAGGCGCTCGATCTTGTGCATCAGCGCGCCGTGGATCTCGCGGTAGAGCTGGGCGTTGGGCAGCACGTGCCCGACGCGGCGCTCGCGCAGGGCCGTCGCGAGGGCGTTGAGCGCCTCGACGCGGTGGGTGGGGGCGGCCGGGACCGGCTCGCCGCCGGGCACCGCGTTGTAGTTGCGGCGGGTGCGCTCCAGCATGTACGCGAGGTGGTCCAGGGTGAGCTGGGTGCCGTTGGCCTCCTCGATGCGGCCGGCGCCCGCCGACCGCACGAGCAGGGTGAGGCAGACGACCAGCATCGCGTCGTGGTCGGACCAGCGCTCCATCTCGACGCCCAGCAGGCTGCTGAACGTCTCGCTCGGGTGGCCCGCCCAGAGGGTCTTGCCGATGAGGTTGTTGCCCTCGCGGAAGTTGGTGTAGAGCTTCCCCTCCTGGTGGAGGACGAAGGGGGCGGTCCGCAGCGCGGACTCCCGTACGGTTTCGAGGAGTTCGTCGCGGGCGGGGGTGCCGAGCGCGGCCAGCCACTGGCGGCAGTCGACGACCTGGTCGGCGTAGCGGGCGGCCGCGCGGTTCACCTCGCTCTCGTAGTCGAGCAGGTCCTGCGCCGACCACGGCACGTCGATCACGCCGTCGACCAGGTTCTCCTCGTCGGCGAGCGAGCCCTGGGAGGGGACGCGGACGACGATGCGGCCGGTGGTGGTCAGGCCCAGCTCGCCCAGGAACGCCGGGCGCTCCAGGGTGTCGCGGACCGGGGCGGGCAGGTTCTCCTCGCGCCACGAGATGCCGCAGAGCACCTTGAGGGCGGCCTCGTCCGCGGTGCGCAGCGCACGCAGCTGGACGTCGGCGGGGACATGGCCGTCCAGCGTGAGCAGGGCGTTCACCGCGGTCCGCAGGTCGGGGGCCTCGACGGCCTTCTCCCAGGCGCGCTTGAGGAGGGTGGGGAAACCGGCGTCCTCGTCCTTGAGGCGGTCCGGCTTCGGCGTGGCACCGGCCAGCAGGCCCAGCCGGCTGGGACGGCGGCTCTGGCGCTTCTTGGCGTTGATGGCCCGGCGCGAGGTGCCGTTGCGCTCAGCGGAACTCGTCATGACACACCCTCAGCGGTAAGCCCGATGTGGTTCCACATCTCGTCGGATGTCGGGGTCCAGTCCTCGTCCACGTAGATGCAGTCGACGGGGCACTCCAGGACGCACTTGGGGCAGCCCGAGCAGAGTTCGGGGATGATGACGACGTCGAGCCCGTTGTCGAAGATGGCGTTGAACTCGGGCGGGCAGGCACGCAGGCAGGTGTCGCAGGTGATGCACTCGGCCCGCTCGATGCGGCGCGGCGGCTTCTTCCACGTCTCGCTGCGCCTGCGCTCGGCGATCACCTTGTTGCGTCCGGATACCGAGCCTTCCACCTCGTCGAGTGAGTCGTCCGAAGTATTCGTGGGCATGTGGGCCCCCTCTTGTCCTGTTTCGCTCGTGACCACGTAAGAGACCATCAATAGCGCGCCGCGACCTGGGCGACGTCGGCCAGAATTACACGGAGGCCCGCTTCATGGGAACGGCGGGCGAGCGGTGTGCAGGCGCGGATCAAAACGTGCGGTGGATTCCTGCTGGAGGGAATCTTGAATCGCGCGGACAGTTGATAATCCCCGGTTCCGCAAGGGGACGCAATATGCTCAAGTCACCGCGCCACAGACGTGCGGACAGGCCCGGAGGACCTCACGATGGCCCCGCTGACCTGCGAGGGCTACGGAATCGCGGTGCAGGGCGCGGCCGGTCCGGCCGGGCCGCGGCGGCCACACCGTGCGAAGGTATACGCGAAGGGCGCCCGTGCAACCGCGGAACTTTCGCAGTCGAACACCTTGCCCGCCCGCTGCCGCGCGGCAAGTCCACGCACGGCCGCTTACTGGTGTCACCATACCGTTTTCCGGGATTTGTGTCCGTTATTCCTGCCGTGCACATTCCCCTATCGCCCGGCCTATGGGTGAAGCAAAGGGAATCCCGCCGGGCGGCTGATTGGCGGGCGGGTGAAGGCGTTCTCGGAACGTCAATACGTTCAACGAGAAGCGGCGCGCCACCGGGCCCGGAGGCCGGTGGCGCGCCGCTGTCACGTGGGGTGCTGTTCGCTGTCGCCCGGGATGCTGTTCAGTCGCCCAGGATCGTCAGATCGGTCTGGCTGAGCCGGTCCGGAGCGGCCCGCATGTCGATGCCGGTGATCCGCTCGTCCACGATCGTGAAGCCGAAGACCACCCGCGGCCGGCCGCGCGGCGCCCACACCGCACCCACCGACCCGTCCACCAGGGCCAGTTGGGCGTAGCGGGCCCGCCCCGAGAACGTCTTCGCCACCGAGTCCGCCCCCCGCACCTCCGTCGGCGCGCCCGCCGCCACCGCCTCCGGGTCGGCGTGCAGCACCACGTCCGGGTCGAGCATCGCGATCAGCGCGCCGAAGTCGCCGCCGCGTGAGGCGGTGAGGAAGGAGTCCACGATCCGGCGCTGCCGGTCCGGGCCCTCGTCCGGCAGCGGGTCGACGCTCTGCACCCGCACTCGCGCCCGGCCCGCGAGGTCGCGCGCCGCGTCCGGCCCGGCGGCGCCGACGATCGGCGCGATCTCCGCGTACGGCAGACCGAAGAGGTCGTGCAGGACGAACGCCATCCGCTCGGCCGGGTCCAGCGTCTCCAGGACCACCAGCAACGCCAGGCCCACCGAGTCGGCCAGCAACTCCTCGTGGGCCGGGCCCATCCGGGCCAGGTCCGCCGCCAGCGCGTCCGGCACCGGGGACTCCAGGTCGTCCGGCGCCCGGCGCGCGGCGGGCACCCGCGGCAGCAGGGCCGTCTCCGGGGAAACCGTTCTGCGCGAGCGCAGCCGGTCGAGGGAGACGTTCGCGACCACCGTCATCAGCCAGGCGGGCAGGCCCCGGACACCCTCGTCCGTGGCGTCGTCCCCGCTGTCGATGATCTGTAACCACGCTTCCTCGACGGCTTCGTCGGCCTCGTTCAGCGTCCCCAGCATCCGGTACGCCACGGCCCGCAGATGCGGTCGGTTCTCCTCGAAACGCCGCGCCAGCCATTCGCCGTCGTCCATCGGTCACATTCCTTCGTCGCGCTCCGTCAGTGAGTGACGAACGCGTCACGGTCACACCCTCTGGCCACGTTCCGTCATAGCAGTGACGAACAAAACCCAGCTCATGTGACAGGAAGAGGTACCCCGATCGAGTCGAGGCGATCGGGTCGTACAGGGGAGGCCCCTCGAACAGCCCGAGTTCGACCGAGCCCTGAGCGCCGCACGGCCGCGCAGGACTCCCGACCCTTAGCGAGCAGTCATGACGACGCATCCTCCATCACCGAGGCAGTCCACCGAGGAGCCGCCGCCCCCGTCCACGACGTCTTTCGCCCACAGGTACGCGAGGGTGGTCGCCGGCCGCCGCGCCAAGTGGGCCGTCCTCGTGCTCTGGGTGCTGCTCATCGGCGTGGGCGGCTCCCTTGCGGCCAAGCTCGGTGACGTCCAGAACAACGAAGCCCAGACCTGGTTGCCGAAGAACGCGCAGGCCACGAAGGCGGTGAAGATCGCCGAGGACTACTTCCAGGACAAGGGCCGGCTCGGGGCCGTCGTGGTCTACGCGCGCGAAAGCGGCCTGACCGACGCCGACTTGGCCAAGGTCAACAGCGACCGCGCCCAGTTCGTCTCGGACAAGATCGCGGCGGCCGAGGTCCCCCAGGTCACCGTCGCGTCCGACAAGAAGGCCGCGTTCCTCAGCGTGCCCATCAAGGCGGACAAGAGCGACAACAGCGTCCTCGGCGACGGGGTCAAGGACCTCCGCAAGGCGGCCGAGAAGAACGCGCCGGACGGCCTCGACGTCAAGATCACCGGCCCGGCCGGCAGCATCGGCGACTTCATCGATGTCTACTCCGGCATGGACGGCGCCCTGATGGGTGCCACGCTCGGACTCGTCGCGATCTTCCTGCTGTTCACCTACCGCAGCCCCATCCTCTGGCTGATCCCGCTGCTCTCGGTGGGCCTGGCCAGCCAGGTCGCCAGCGCCGTCGTCTACCTCCTCGCCAAACACGCGGGGCTGACGGTCAACGGACAGAGCGCGTATGTGCTGATCGTCCTGGTCCTGGGCGTCGGCACCGACTACGCGCTGCTGCTGATCGCGCGATATCGCGAGGAACTGCACCGCCACGAGGACCGCCACGAGGCGATGGTGTACGCGCTGCAACGCTGCCTGCCCGCCATCACCGCCTCCGCGGCGACCGTGGGCATCGCCACCCTCTGCCTGGTGTTCGGCTCGATGAACTCCACCCGGGGTCTCGGCCCGGTCGTCGCCCTCGGCGTCGTCATCGTCTACTTCGCGATGACCACGCTGCTGCCCGCGTTCCTGGTGATCCTCGGCCGCTGGGTGTTCTGGCCGTTCACCCCGCGCTACTCGGCGGAGTACGTGGACGCGAGCGTCGAGAAGGAGCACGGCTTCTGGGGGAAGATCTCCGGCTTCGTGGGCCGCAGGCCGCGCCCGATCTGGATCGGTACGGTGATCGTCCTCGGGGCGCTGGCGTTCGGCGCGATGTCGCTGACCACCGGTCAGACCCAGGCCGAGCAGTTCACCAAGAAGGTCGACTCGGTCTCGGGCCAGGAACTGCTGGCCAAGCACTTCCCGGCCGGCTCCTCGGCGCCCGCCGACGTGTACGTCAAGGACTCGGGCGCGGCCGCCGCGCTCTCCACGGTCCAGGGCGTCCCCGGCGTCACCAGCGCGACCAGCGTGGCGTCCAAGAACGGCTGGACGCACATCGAGTCCGTCCTGAAGGACGCGCCGGACACCCAGGCCGCCCGGAAGACCGTCGACCGTATGCGCACCGCGCTCGACGGCAGCTCCGGCGAGGCCAAGGACGCGGTGGTCGGCGGTCAGACCGCGATCGCGCTGGACACCTCCGACGCCCAGGGCAAGGAGGAGAAGGTACTGATCCCGCTCATCCTCGCGGTGGTCCTGATCATGCTGATCATCCTGCTGCGGGCCCTGGTGGCGCCGCTGATGCTGCTGCTGTCCGTGGTGCTCTCGTACACCGCGGCCGTCGGCAGCGCGGCGCTGCTCTTCCACGCCGTCGGATATCCGCGGATCGACCGGGGGCTGCTGCTGTTCGGCTTCCTCTTCCTGGTCGCCCTCGGTGTCGACTACACCATCTTCCTGATGACCCGGGCCCGCGAGGAGGTCGGCAAACGCGGCCACCGCGACGGCGTCCTCACCAGCCTCACCGTCACCGGTGGTGTGATCACCTCGGCGGGGCTCGTCCTCGCCGCCACCTTCAGCGTGCTGGCGGCCATCCCGACGGTGGCCTCGCTCCAGCAGGGCCTGCTGGTCGCGGTCGGCATCCTGCTGGACACGTTCATCGTCCGCAGCCTGCTGATCCCGGCGCTCGCCCTGGAGCTGGGCCCGAAGTTCTGGCGCCCGGGCCATCCCGAGCGCGACGAGGCGGACCTTCCGGTCAGGCCGCGGGCGGAATCGGCGCGTCTGGGCTGACCCCGTACGTACGACACACGCACCGGCTCGTATGTGCGGTCCTCGATCGCGGGCGCATCGCTTCCTGGGGGAAGCGGTGCGCCCGTGGCGTGTCCGGGGCCGGTCCGGAACCGCGACGTCACACTTTCGCGGGCCGGCTCGTCAATGTGGCGACACTTCAACCAAGGAGGATCCATGACGTCGCCCATCCTGGTGACCGGCGGCACGGGCACGCTGGGACGACTGGTCGTCTCCCGGCTGCGGGACGCCGGTGCCGACGTCCGGGTGCTCAGCAGGAAGAGCCGCCCGGACGAGAACGGCATCGCGTACGTGACCGGCGACCTGGCCAAGGACCAGGGCATCGGCCCCGCGGTCGACGGCGTCCGGGCGGTCGTGCACTGCGCCAGCGACAAGAAGGGCGACGCCGACGCCACCCGCAACCTGGTGCGCGCGGCCGAGAAGGCCAAAGTCGCCCATCTCGTCTACATCTCCATCGTCGGCGTCGAGGACGTCTCCTTCGGCTACTTCAAGTCCAAGCTGGAGTCGGAGCGGGTGGTCACCGAGTCCGGCGTGCCGTGGACGCTGCTGCGGGTCACCCAGTTCTACGACTTCGTCCTCAACGGGGCCCAGAAGGCGCGGAAGCTGCCGCTGGTCCCGGTGCCCGCGGGCTTCAGGGTGCAGCCGATCGACCCCGAGGAGGTGGCGGACCGGCTCACCGAACTGGCCCTGGATGAGCCGGCCGGGCGGGTGCGCGACCTGGTGGGGCCGCAGGCCACCGACGCGGTCGCGATGATCCGCGCGTATCTGAAGGCCGTCCACAAGGGTTCCCCGGTGGTCCCGGTGTGGATGCCGGGCATCGGGAAGATCCGGGCCGGCGGGCTGCTGCCGAAGGGCCCCGAGGGCGGATACGACACGGCCCGGGTGAGCTGGGAGGAGTTCCTGGCCGCGAAGCTCGGCTGACGGCGACCGGTGACGGACCAACGGGCGAGGGGGCCCTGTCCCGGATGCCGGGCGGCGTCCGGGGCAGGGAATGGCCGACAAGGCCGACAGCCGGACAATTTCATAGGGAATGACCGAACTGGATACCGAACATCCAAGATCAGAACGTGATGTGACTTGTCCCATAGGCTGGGTTTCGCAGTGTGTGACGACGGGCCCGGTGGAGGAATGTGACCGATGGACGAGACCGAACGGCTGGCGGAGCGCTTCGAGGCGCACCGCCCCCATCTGCGGGCCGTCGCCTACCGGATGCTGGGCTCGCTGAACGAGGCCGAGGACGCCGTGCAGGAGTCCTGGTTCCGGCTCAGCCGCTCGGACGTGAGCGCGGTGGAGAACCTGGGCGGCTGGCTGACCACGGTTGTCGCGCGGGTCTGCCTGGACATGCTGCGCTCGCGCGAGTCGCGGCGCGAGGACCTGCTGGGGGAGCGGCCACCGCCCGTCCACCACGCTGAGCACGAGAGCGCCGACCCCGAACAGGAGGCCGTGCTGGTCGACTCGGTCGGCCCGGCGCTCCTCGTGGTGCTGGACACGCTCTCCCCGGCCGAGCGGCTCGCCTTCGTGCTGCACGACATGTTCGCCGTCCCCTTCGACGACATCGCCCCGGTCGTGGGGCGCTCCACCATCGCGACCCGCCAGCTCGCCAGCCGGGCGCGCCGCCGGGTCCAGGGCGCCGAGGCCGCGCCCGTCGCCGACCGGGGGCGCCAGCGGCAGATCGTCGACGCCTTCCTCGCCGCCTCGCGCGGCGGCCGGTTCGACGAACTGCTCGCCCTGCTCGACCCGGAGGTCGTCGTCCGTGTCGACGGCGCCGCCCTGGCGATGGGCGCGAGCGGTGCGTTGGGTGCCCAGGCGGTGGCCAAGACGTTCTCGGGCCGGGCCCAGGTCGCCCAACTCGCGCTGGTGGACGGGGCGCCGGGCATGGTCTGGGCACCGAACGGCAGCGTGAAGGTCGTCTTCGACTTCATCGTCGTGGACGGACGGATCGCCGCGATCGACATGCTGGCCGACCCCGGGCAACTGGACGAAATGGACGTGAAGGTGCTGGCGGAGTAGCCGCCCGGCACCCGGATGGAGTCATGAAAACCGGGAACCTCCCCGGTTTCTCGTGGCCCACACCCCCCGGAAACACCGCTCGACGCGACACGCTCCATGCAACACCAAGAGGCGCAGCACGGCCATCGGGCCGGGCTGCGCCTCTGTCGTTCCTTTTTCGTTTCTTGAGCGGATTCCGAGTCGGCGACTACGGAACGGTGAAATCAGCCGCGCCGTACCGACATTCGCTGGCGCGCCGCTTCCGCGAGCGCCGTGAACGGGCTGTCGTCGTCGGACTCCTCGGCATGCCACTGCACACCGACCGCGAACGGGTGGTCGTTGACCTCGATGGCCTCGATCGTCCCGTCCTCGGACCAGGCGGTCACCGTCAGGCCCTCGCCCACCTGGTCGATGACCTGGTGGTGATGGCAGGGCACGACGTCCTTGGCGAGGAACTTGGCCAGGTGGCTGCCGGGTTCGAGCCGCACCTTCTGCTGTCCGTACTCCTTGCCGCCGGGGGAGTGGTTGTCGTGGCCGACGATGTCCGGCAGGTGCTGCTGGAGCGTGCCGCCACGCAGGATGTTCATCAGCTGCTCGCCCCGGCAGATGCCGAGAGTGGGCAGGTCGGATGCCAACGCGGCTTCCAGCAACGCCAGTTCGTGCCGGTCACGGACCTTGTCGTTCCAGCCGGTCTTCTCGTGCTTCTCCTGGCCGTAGAGCGCCGGGTCCGCATCCGGGCCGGCGAGCATCAGCAGACCGTCGAGTCCGTCGACGGCCTGCTCGATCCCGGGCTGCGGGGCCAGCAGAACCGGTATGCAGCCGGCGTCGGCGACCTTCTGGACGAACGTCTGGGGTACGAACGTCGCGTCCATCTCGAAGATCGCGAATTTGATCTGGGTCACGACGGCCGTGATGCCGATGACGGGCCGACGTGTGCGGTCCAGCGAGTTCAAGGTCTCATTGACGGCGGAATGCACAGTGCACCTCACAAAGTGTCAGAGCTGGAGTACGGGGCGGAACTCCGCCTCGTGGTGGGTGATCCACTCGGCGTACGTGTAGGCGGGCCGGCCGGTGACGACGTCGACGGTGGGTAGCACCTCCGCGACCTCGCCCTGGGTCTGCTCGCGCCGGTCGAGGATCTGGTCGGCCACGTACCCGGAGAGGTACCTGACCATCTGGGCGCGGACGCGTTCGCGCGGCACTTCCTGGAAGCGGGTGGGGATGCCGAGCGCGGCGCCGAGCATGCGCACCCGTTCCGCCGGGCTGAGCGACTGGGGCCCGGTGATGGCATGGATGATTCCGGATTCCGCCGCGAGCAGGGACTTCACCGCGACCGCCGCGATGTCGCGCTCGTGGATCGGCGCCATCGCGGAACTTCCGTACACACCGTGGACCACTCCGTCTTCGGCGATCTGGGGTATCCAGAGGAGATCGTTGGACATGAACGCGCTCGGCCGCAGGAACGTCCACGACATTCCCGACTCGACGACTGCCTTCTCGCACGCGATGTGCGGCTCTTCGGCAGCATAGGTGACCGCCTCGGAAGACAGCATGACGACATGTTGCACCCCGGCTCGGGCGATGACCTCGACGGCTCCGTGGAGCTCGCCGAACACGGGCCAGAGGTAGAGGCGTTCGACCCCGCGCAGTGCGCGGGTCAGGGTCTCGGGCCGGCTCAGGTCGGCCGCGAGGACCTCCACCTCGCCCGGCAGTACGCACTTGGAGGGGTCGCGGGCGATGGCCCGTACCTGCTCCCCCGATTTCACCAGCTCGTCGACGATGTTTCTGCCGACGTTACCGGTCGCGCCGGTTACCAAGATCATGTGCTCTCCCGTGGTCAGTGGGATGTTCGACGGATGTCTTGCATTTTGCGAAGGCAACGCGAAACGGGCACAGGAATCCGGGCAGGGGGGAAACCCGGTACAGCAAAATGAGCGGTGGACAAAAAGGGCGGTGAGCAAACGGTCAGCGGGCAGCCGAGCGGCGGGCGCCGGGGTAAGTAACTGACCGGTAAGTAATAAGAGCGATATGGAAAAACGTTTCCGCGCAGTGGTGCGTCGGCCATGAGGCAGCAGTACCTCATGGCCGACGGTGACACAGGGGGGCGGTTACCCGACCTGGCTCGTCACTTGACCCAGCTCGTCACTTGACCTTGCTCTCGGAAAGATTGATCCGCCAGGAGACCCCGAAGCGGTCGTTGACCCAGGCGAACTTGGCGCTGAACCCGTACGTGCCCACCGGCATGATCACCTCGCCCTTCTCGGAGAGGCCCTCGAAGACCCGGTCGAACTCCTCGTCCGAGTCGCACTGCACATACACCGCCATCGCGGGAGAGAACGCGTAACTGTCCCAGGGGGCGTGGTCGGAGCCCCGGGCGCCGTCCGGCGGGATGTTGATGCACATGAACTGCTGGCCGGCCAGCGTGAAGACCGCGTGCTGCAGGGTCCCCTCCACCCAGCCGGGCTCACCGGCTCGGGCGCGGATGGTGTTGACCACCTCGGAGTTGTCGAAGAGGGACGTATAGAACGTCACCGCCTCCTCGGCATCCTGCGGGAACGCCAGAAAAACCGTGAGTTTTTGAGTAGCTGCGGAGGACATCGTGGCTCTCCTTATTAAGTCTGGTGTTCTGCGCGGATCACCTTTCCAACATCCAAATATCCCAGTCAAGAGGGCAACCGCGGAAAGTCGATGTCGCGCGACGTAGTGGATCTTGATCCGCCCGTCGGCCATCCGGAATGAGACCATTCGGTTTCATTCGGCGTGCTGAATGAGTTATTCCTATTCCGTTTTGCTGACCGTTTCCGACGGATGGGAATGGATCACTGGAGAGGGAGTGGGGGAAATTTAGCTAAGGGTTGCCTCAGTGGCTGAGGGGGCCATCGGAAAAGATCAAGAAAAAACAGCAGGACCCATTCCCCTTGACGCCCCTGATCGTTGAGTTGCAGACTTCTTCGGCGGCCCGAAAGGTCTTTTCTGTGAGCCGCTGAGCATGATCACATCCAACGCTCCGTTTTCGAGCTCGACGGGCCGTTCGATCGGCGTCGAGAGGCGTTGTGGGTTGATTCCCGAAGTGCTGAATTCGATCTCGCATATCTCATCCAGGAGGGCAAAAATGGGAACTGGCGTGATCATTGCCGGTGCCGGACCCGTCGGGCTGATGCTGGCCGGCGAACTCCGGCTGAACGGTGTCGACGTCGTTGTCTACGAGCAGAGAGCCACCCCGAGCGGTGAGTCCCGCGGCGTCGGCTTCACCCGGCGTGCCGCCGAGGTGTTCCACCAGCGGGGACTGCTGGCCCGCTTCGGTGACATCGAAATAGGCAACGAGGGCCACTTCGGCGGGGTGCGCATCGACTTCACCGCCCTGGAGGACAACCACTTCGGCATCCGCGGAGTGCCCCAGTACCGCATTGAGGAGATCCTGGAGGCATGGGTCCGCGACCTGGGCGTGGACGTGCGCCGCGGATACGAGGTGGTCGACTACCGGGAAGGGCCGGACGACATCACGGTCGTGGTCGACGGGCCGGACGGCCGCATCGAGCACGCCTCCCAGTACCTGGTGGGCTGTGACGGCGGGCGTTCCAGGATCCGCAAGCTGGCCGGCATCGACTTCCCCGGACGCGAGGCCACCCGCGGCATGTACGTGGCCGATGTCGTCGACCGCCCCGACATCAAGCCGCGCGTGATCGGCGAGCGGGTCGACGGCGGCATGGTGATGGCGATCCGCCTGGAGGAGGGGGTGACCCGGATCATCATCCACCCGGCGAAGCTCACTCCCCGCGACAGCAGCAAGCTGACGTTCACCGAGATCGCGGACTCCTGGCAGGAGCTCACCGGGCAGTCGCTGCACGGCGCCGAGACGAAGTGGGTCAGCGCGTTCACCAACGCCACGCGCCAGGCCGCCGAGTACCGGCGCGGCCGGGTCCTGCTCTCCGGCGACTCCACCCACATCCACATCCCGGCCGGTGCCCAGGGGCTGAGCGTCGGTGTCCAGGACGCGGTGAACCTCGGCTGGAAGCTGGCCGCCACCGTCAACGGCTGGGCGCCCGAGGGCCTGCTCGACACGTACCACGCCGAACGGCACCCGGTGGGCGAGAAGTTGCTGCGCAACACCCTCGCCCAGGCCTCCCTCTATCTCACCGGTGACGAGATGGAGCCGATGCGCCAGGTGATGCGCGAGCTGGTGCAGTCGCCCGACGCGGCGCGGCGCCTCGCCGGGCATGTCAGCGGGCTCGGCATCCGCTACGACATGGGCGGCGCCGTCGGCCACCCGCTGCTCGGGCTGCGCATGCCCGACCGCGAGGTCAAGCTCGGGGACGGCTCCACCACCCGTATATCGGAGTTGCTGCACCCGGCGCGCGGGGTACTCGTCACCGCCGACGGCAGCACCGAGGCGGCCAGGCTCGCCGCCGGCTGGTCCGACCGGATCGACATCGTCACCGACGCGAGCTGGTCGGACCGGGTGGACATCGTGCCGGACGGCTGGGTTCCGGCGGACACGGCCGAGGGGACGACGCCGGACGCCGTCCTGCTCCGTCCCGACGGACACGTCGCCTGGGTCGCCCCGGACGGCGGTGAACTGCTCGACGCGCTCGCGCGCTGGTTCGGCTCGCCGCGCTGATCCGGCGCCCCGGCTCATTCCGCCGACGCACAGGAGGTCCAGTGATCGCATTCGTGGAGGCCGACGAGACCACTCCTTATACAGAGCAGCTCAAGGAGAGCACCGGCCCGGTCGTGCTCATCAACACCTTCACCGTGCCGGAGGGCAGGGCCGAGGAGTTCCTGGCGCTCTGGCGCACGGACGCCGCATACTTCCAGCGGCAGCCCGGCTTCATCTCGACCCAGATGCACCGGGGCATCGCCGGCAGCCGCATCCTGGTGAACGTCGCGGTCTGGCAGTCCGCCGCCCATCTGGCGGCGGCGCACAGCAACCCCGGCTTCCGCCCGGGCGGTGAGGGCTACCCGGAGGGGTGCACCGTCTCGCCCCATCTGTACGAGAAGGTCGCGGTCGACGGCATCTGCGTCGGCTGATCTTCGCAGGCCCGGGGCCCGTCACGCCGGTGTGACGGGTTCCGGGGCTGTTCTCGGACAACAAATCGGCCAACTTCGCGCCAGTCGGGTGGAGTTGGGCCAGCGCTCCGCGCCGGATGTGCGACCGGGGGTTACCCCAGGGGTCGGCGACGACCCCGGGCGCATCACGAGTGCGAACCCGATCGGCCCGGCTGAATGTGTGATTCCGCCCCCTCTTCTGACGGTCCCTGACGTCCGGCGCCACCCGGTGGGCCGATTCCCCCGCCTGTTCACCTTCGACGGTACAGAAGGTTGTCCGCGCTTGACGGAACCTGAACTTCCGCTCCTGTGGAACGACGTTTGCCCCCGTACAGCAGTGCGGTACGCGCCGCTCCGGAGGCCCTTCGGGCTGCCCCCGTGGGCGGCTCGCGCGCGCGTGAACGGCCTTGTCCCGCAAGGGAATCCGGGCTCGGCGAGCCTGCGCCGGGGTGGTTGACAAGGCTTCGCCCGTCGCCTTTCATTTCGCACACCGGAAGTGGATTCCGGTTCCGATTCATTGCGAGGGGGCGCAAAGTGAGTCTGGCCGAGCAATCAATTGACGATCAGTTGCTGAAGATCCACGCGGCGGACCTCGACGAGGTCGTGACCTCCATGGTCTGGATCGAGTCGCATCCCGCCGGTGAAGTACGCATCGACTCCCTGGTCTTCGAGGACTCGCCCCGCCTCGGCGGAGCGGACGAGGACCATGTGCGCGTGCTCGCCGAGGCCGGCGACTCGCTGCCGCCGATCACCGTCCACCGCTCGTCGATGCGCGTCATCGACGGGACCCACCGGGTGCGCGCCGCGCTCCTCAACGGCCGTACCACCATCCAGGCGCGGATGGTCGACTGCGACGAGGGCGCCGCATACGTCCTGGCGGTCAAGGCCAACGTCACCCACGGTCTGCCGCTGTCGCGGTCGGACCGCTCGGTGGCCGCCGCGCGCATCATCATGACCCACCCGCAGTGGTCGGACCGGGCGGTCGCCGCCGCCGTCGGCCTCTCCGACAAGACCATTTCCCGGATCCGGTCCCGCTCCTCGGCGGACGCTCCGCAGTCGAACGCGCGCCTCGGCCGCGACGGCCGCCTGCGCCCGCTGGACAGCGGATACCGCCGCCAGCAGGCCGCCGCGATGATCCACGAGCGGCCCAACGCGGGGCTGCGCGAGGTGGCCAGGGCGACCGGCCTCTCCCCGGCCACCGTGCGGGACGTGCGCCAGCGCATCGACCGGGGCGAGGACCCCGTGCCGGGCCGCTACCGCGCGGCCGCGGGCCAGAGCCCGGCGCCGGGCACGCCCGTGGTGCCCCGCCAGACGCAGCGCGCGGTGAGCGCCCGCAGCGAGCGGCGGGAGGTGACCGTCGACCGGCAGAAGCTGTTGGCCAAGCTGAGCGAGGACCCCTCGCTGCGGCTCAACGAGGCGGGCCGGCGCACCCTGCGCTGGCTCCACCACTACACGGTGGACGGCGAGGGCATGGAGACCCTGGGCCGTGGCCTGCCCGGCCACTGGGCGCCCGAGGTCGCCGACCTCGCGCGCAGCTGCGCGGCCGCCTGGCAGACCCTTGCCGAGCAGCTCCAGCAGCGGGCCGAGTGACCCGGCCGGGCGCCGGCCGTGACAGCGCCGGTGAGCGCTGAACACCGCGCACAAGTGATGAGCGACGAGGCAGGAGTGCTGGTCACGGGCCGAAAGCCCGGGCCGGCACTCCGCCCGTTGACCCGTGCAACTGCGGCACACCCCCATCGATCCACCGGCGGGCGGATCATCGATACGTTCGAACAGCTGCCCAACCAGCCGCCCTTACCGTCAGGTTGGAAAGGCTTCAACGCGCTGACGTAACCAGGAGGCTGTCCGTGTCCCCTTACGCAGATACCCGCGACCACGGCCCCCGGACGGGGGTCTGGTTCATCGGAGCCCGCGGCTCCGTCGCCACCACGGCGGTCGCCGGATGCGCCGCCGTCGCCGCCGGGCTCCAGCCCGCCACCGGCATGGTCACCGAGACCGCCGACTTCGCCGGCGCCGGGCTTCCCGAGCTGTCGTCCTTCGTCTTCGGCGGCCACGACGTGGCCAGCAGCCCGCTGCCCAAGCGCGCCGAGGAGCTGGAGGCCGGCGGAGTGCTCCCGCACGGGCTGCCCGCCGCCGTGCGCGCCGAACTCGCCGCCGCCGACGAGGAGATACGCATGGGCGGCCCGCTGCCCGGCGACACCCGCGACGACGAGGAGCTCATCGCCGCGTTCGCGGCCGACATCACCGGCTTCGCCCACCGCACGGGCGTGGCCCGCACCGTCGTCGTCAACGTCTCCTCGACCGAGCCCGCGCCCGCCGAGGGCGACACCCGGCTGCCCGCCTCGTCGCTGTACGCGGCGGCCGCGCTGCGCGCCGGGTGCGCGTACGTCAACTTCACCCCGTCGACCGGTCTGCGCCACCCGGACCTGGAGGCCGCGGCCGACGCGGCCGGCGTCCCGTACGCGGGCCGCGACGGCAAGACCGGCCAGACCCTGCTCCGCGCGGTGCTCGCGCCGATGTTCCGCCAGCGCGCCCTGGCCGTACGGGCCTGGTCCGGCAGCAATCTGCTCGGCGGCGGGGACGGGGCCTCGCTCGCCGACCCGGCGGCCGCGGCCGCCAAGAACGCGGGCAAGAACCGCGTCCTGGAGGACACCCTCGGCACGCTGCCCGAGGGCGAAGTGCACATCGACGACGTCCCGGCGCTAGGCGACTGGAAGACCGCCTGGGATCACATCCTCTTCGAGGGCTTCCTCGGCTCGCGGATGGTGCTCCAGACGATCTGGCAGGGCTGCGACTCGGCGCTCGCCGCACCGCTCGTCCTGGACCTGGCCCGCCTCACCGCCCGCGCCCACGAGGCCGGGCTGACCGGGCCCCGCCCCGAGCTGGGCTTCTACTTCAAGGACCCGGACGGCGGTTCGTCGGCGCTGGCCGAGCAGTACGGGGCCCTGCTGTCGTTCGCCGAGCGGCTGCGGGAGGGCCGGTGAAGCCGGTGCTGCGGGACTGGGCCGAACTCCTGCGCGTCTCCGCCCTGTTCACCGTTCCCGGCGACGCCCTCGCGGGGGCGGCGTCCGCCGGGCTGCGCCCCAACCGGCGCACCGCGCTCGCCGTGGGCTCCTCGCTCTGTCTGTACGAGGCGGGCATGGCCCTGAACGACTGGGCGGACCGCGAGGAGGACGCCGTCGACCGCCCGCACCGCCCGATCCCGTCCGGCCGCGTCAAGCCGGCCGCGGCCCTGGCTGCGGCGGCCGGGCTCACCGGCGCGGGCCTGGCGCTCGCCTACCGCGCGGGCCGCCCGGCTGGGCTTGTGGCGACGGCGCTGGCGGGCACGGTGTGGGCGTACGACCTGCGCCTGAAGCACACGGCGGCGGGCCCGGCCGCGATGGCGGCGGCCCGCTCCCTGGACCTCCTGCTGGGTGCGACGGCGACGACGGGCAAGGTCACGAAGCACCCGCTGCTCCCGGCGACGGCCCTGGGCGCGCACACGTACGCGGTGACGACGGTGTCGAGGAACGAGACGCAGGGGGGTGTGGCGGGGGCACCCCTGGCGGCGCTGGGTCTGACCACGATCCTGGGCGCGCTGACTGGCGGCCGTACGCCGTTTCCGGGTGCCGTCACCGACCGTCCCGTACGCGGTGGGCAGCCGTTCCGCCGGGGCAGCCGAACCCGTGCCCGGGGCGGAGCCCCAGTAGCGCCACACGACTTGGCCCGTGCGGCCCTCGCCGCGACCTACCTGGCCACCGCGGCCAAGCCCTACTTCCACGCCGCCCTCAACCCTTCACCCCCGCTCACCCAGCGGGCGGTCGGCGGCGGCATCAAGGCCATGATCCCGCTCCAGGCGGCCCTCGCGGCGCGGGCCGGATCCGTTCGTACCGCCGCCGCCCTGACCGCCCTCATCCCCGTAGCCCGCAAGCTCGCACGAAAGGTCAGCCCCACATGAGCCTCCGCCTCGGCTACGGCACCAACGGCCTCACCGACCTCCGCCTCGGCGACGCCCTCGGGCTCCTCGCGGACCTCGGGTACGAGGGCGTGGGGCTGACCCTCGACCACATGCACCTGGATCCGCTCGCCCCGGAACTTCCGGCCCGTACCCGTAAGTTGGGCCGTCGTCTCAACGCGCTCGGTCTGGACGTGACCGTGGAGACGGGCGCCCGGTACGTACTCGATCCGACGCGCAAGCACGGCCCGTCCCTCCTCGACCCGGACCCGGACGCCCGCGCCCGCCGCACCGAGCTGCTCGTCACGGCCGTCCGTGTCGCCGCCGACCTCGGCGCGCACGCCGTGCACTGCTTCAGCGGCGTCACCCCCGACGGCACCGACGACGACACCGCCTGGAAGCGCCTCGGCGAGGCCCTCGCACCGGTCCTGGACGCGGCCGCCGGCGCGGGCGTCCCGCTCGCCATCGAGCCCGAGCCCGGCCACCTGCTCGCCACCCTCGCCGACTTCCACCGGCTGCGCGAGCAGCTGGGCGATCCGGAGCCGCTCGGGCTCACGCTCGACATCGGGCACTGCCAGTGCCTGGAGCCGCTCACGCCCGCGGAGTGCGTACGCGCCGCCGCCCCCTGGCTGCGGCACGTCCAGATCGAGGACATGCGGCGCGGGGTGCACGAACACCTGCCGTTCGGGGACGGCGAGATCGACTTCCCGCCCGTCCTGGAGGCGCTCGCCGCCACCGGCTACCGCGGTCTGACCGTCGTCGAGCTGCCCCGCCACTCCCACGCGGGCCCCGAACAGGCCCGCCGTTCCCTGGAGTTCCTGCGCCCGCTGATCGCGGGTGCCGCCTCGCCCCTGAAGGGAGCGTAGCCCGTGATACCTCGTGCGGAACTCGACGCCCGCTTGGGCGGCGCCGCCCGTGCCTGGCTGGACGAGGCGCTCGCCGAGGCGGCGCACACCGCCGACCGCCCGGCCGCCGGATACGGCACCGCGCCCTGGGAGCTGCGGTTCGCCTCGGCCGGCCGCCACCTCGGCGCCGACGCCGTGGACGACGCCCGCGTCCTGCTGCTGCACACCGCCCGCGTCGACGCGCCCACCGCGACCCGGATCTACCAGCAGGGCAGTGCCGCCGAGCGCCGGGCCGTCCTGCTGGCGCTTGCGGACCTCGGCCTCGACCCGGCCGCCGGGGTGCCGCTCGTCGAGGACGCCCTGCGCGCCAATGACACCCGGCTGGTGGCGGCCGCCGTCGGCCCCTACGCGGCGGCCCACCTGGACCCGCACGCCTGGCGGCACGCCGTACTGAAGTGCCTGTTCACCGGCGTGTCCGTGGCCGCCGTGGCCTCCTTGCGGGAGCGCGCGCAGGGCGACACGGAACTCGCCCGGATGCTCGGCGACTACGCGAAGGAACGCGTCGCCGCCGCCCGCCCCGTCCCCGACGACCTGCACCGCGTACTGGCCCTCACCGGGGCCGAGGAGTCCTGACCATGCGTATCTTCGACCCGCACATCCATATGACGTCCCGCACCACCGACGACTACGAGGCCATGTACGCGGCGGGCGTGCGCGCGGTCGTCGAGCCCGCGTTCTGGCTGGGCCAGCCCCGCACATCCCCCGCGAGCTTCTTCGACTACTTCGACGCGCTGCTCGGCTGGGAGCCGTTCCGGGCCGCCCAGTACGGCATCGCCCACCACTGCACGATCGCCCTCAACCCCAAGGAGGCGAACGACCCGCGCTGTACGCCCGTCCTCGACGAGCTGCCGCGCTATCTGGTCAAGGACGGCGTGGTGGCGGTCGGCGAGATCGGCTACGACTCGATGACACCCGCCGAGGACACCGCGCTCGCCGTCCAGCTCCAGCTCGCCGCCGAACACGGGCTGCCCGCCATGGTGCACACCCCGCACCGCGACAAGCTGACCGGTCTGCGCCGCACGATCGACGTCGTACGCGAGTCCGCGCTCGCCGCCGACCGAGTGCTCCTCGACCACCTCAATGAGACGACCGTCCGCGAGGCCAAGGACAGCGGCGCCTGGCTCGGCTTCTCGGTCTATCCGGACACCAAGATGGACGAGGACCGGATGGTCGCGATCCTCGACGAGTACGGCCCCGAGAAGGTGCTGGTCAACTCGGCGGCGGACTGGGGCAAGAGCGATCCCCTCAAGACCCGCAAGGTGGCCGACGCCATGCTGAAGGCCGGGTTCGACGAGGACGCGGTGGACCTGGTGCTGTGGCGCAACCCGGTCGCGTTCTACGGGCTGAGCGGCCGTCTCGACCTGTCGGTGGCGGCGCCGGAGGCCCAGCACGAGGGCAACTCCATTCTCCGCGGCGGAGAGTGAGCCGATGCGACTGCGCCATCCTGACGGCTCCACGGTCCACCTCGCGTACTGCACCAACGTCCACCCCGCCGAGACCCTCGACGGCGTCCTCGCCCAGCTGCGCGACCACTGCGAGCCGGTGCGCCGGCGCCTGGGCACCGACCGGCTCGGCATCGGCCTGTGGCTGGCCCGGGGCGCGGCCGACGAGCTGAGCGCCGACCCGGCCGCGCTGCGCGGGCTGCGCTCGGAGCTCGACGGACGCGGCCTGGAGGTCGTCACCCTCAACGGCTTCCCGTACGACGGCTTCGGCGCCGAGGAGGTCAAGTACCGCGTCTACAAGCCGGACTGGACCGACCCGGAACGCCTGGAGCACACCGCCGACCTGGCCCGGCTGCTCGCCGCGCTGCTCCCCGACGACGTCACCGAGGGCACCATCTCCACCCTGCCGCTCGCCTGGCGCACCGGCTTCGACGCGGCGGCGCAGGAGACGGCGCACTCCGCGCTCCGCGCGCTGGCGGCGCGCTTGGACGCGCTGGAGGAGGAGACCGACAAGTCCGTCCGGATCGGCCTGGAGCCGGAGCCCGGGTGCACGGTCGAGACCACCGCCGACGCGATCGCCCCGCTCACCGCGATCGGCTCGCCGCGCATCGGCATCTGCGTCGACACCTGCCATCTGGCGACCTCGTTCGAGGACCCGTCCAGGGCCCTCGCCGCGCTGGACGCCGCCGGGATCGCGATCCCGAAAGTCCAGCTGTCGGCCGCGCTGCACGCCGAGGAGCCGCACAGGGCCGAAGTGCGCGCCGCGCTCGCCGAGTTCGCCGAGCCGCGCTTCCTCCACCAGACCCGTACGAGGAGCGGCGCCGGGCTCCTCGGCACCGACGACCTCGACGAGGCGCTGGCCGGGGACGCCCTGCCGGACACCGCGCCCTGGCGCGCGCACTTCCACGTACCGCTGCACGCGCGGCCCGTGGCGCCGCTGACCTCCACGCTGCCCGTACTGCGCGAGGCGCTGGAGTCCCTGGTCGGCGGCCCGGTCGCGCGCACCCGCCACCTGGAGGTCGAGACGTACACCTGGCAGGCCCTGCCCGCCGAACTGCGCCCGCGCGACCGGGACCGGCTCGCCGACGGCATCGCCGCCGAACTCTCCCTCGCCATGGACCTGTTGACCGACCTCGGCCTCAAGGAACTGCCATGACCGACGCCAACGCCGGCGCCCCGACCCCGCTCCTCGTCCTGGACGTCGTCGGCCTCACGCCCAAGCTGCTTGAGCACATGCCGCGCCTCAGGAAGCTGGCGGGTTCCGGCTCCCGGGCCCGGCTCGGCACCGTGCTCCCGGCCGTGACCTGCGCCGCCCAGTCCACCTTCCTGACCGGTACGCTCCCCGCCGAGCACGGCATCGTCGGCAACGGCTGGTACTTCCGCGACCTGGGCGAGGTCCTGCTGTGGCGCCAGCACAACGGCCTGGTCGAGGGCGACAAGCTGTGGGACGCGGCCCGCCGCGCCCACCCGGGCTACACGGTCGCGAACATCTGCTGGTGGTACGCTATGGGCGCGGACACCGACATCACGGTCACCCCGCGTCCGGTCTACTACGCCGACGGCCGCAAGGAGCCCGACTGCTACACCCGGCCCCCGGCGCTCCACGACGAACTCCACGGAAAGTTCGGAACGTTCCCCCTCTTCAACTTCTGGGGACCCGGCGCGAACATCGTCTCCTCCCAGTGGATCGTCGACGCCACCCGCCACATCCTGGCGACCCGCGAGCCCGACCTGGCGCTCTGCTATCTCCCGCACCTGGACTACGACCTGCAGCGGTACGGACCCGACGACCCGCGCTCCTACCGCGCGGCCGCCGACCTCGACGCGGCCATGGCGCCGCTGCTCGACGACGCCGAGGCGGCGGGCCGCACGGTCGTGGCGCTCTCGGAGTACGGCATCACCCGGGTCAGCCGGCCCGTGGACATCAACCGCGCCCTGCGCCGCGCCGGGCTGCTCGACGTCCACACCCAGGACGGCATGGAGTACCTGGACCCGATGGCGTCCCGCGCCTTCGCGGTCGCCGACCACCAGCTCGCGCACATCTACGTCCGCAGGCCCGAGGACCTGGCCGCCACCCGCGAGGCCCTCGCGGACGTGGCGGGCATCGACCAACTCCTCGACGACGAGGGCAAGAAGAGCTTCGGCCTCGACCACCCGCGCTCGGGCGAACTGGTCGCGGTCGCGGAGCCGGACGCCTGGTTCACGTACTACTACTGGCTGGACGACGATCGCGCCCCCGACTTCGCCCAGCTCGTCGAGATCCACCGCAAGCCCGGGTACGACCCGGTCGAGCTGTTCATGGACCCGCTCGACCCGTATGTGAAGGTCAAGGCCGCGAAGGCGCTGGCGCGCAAGAAGCTCGGGATGCGCTACCGGATGGCGGTCGTGCCGCTGGACCCGTCGCCGGTGCGGGGCAGCCACGGACGGCTGCCCGACGACCCGCGGGACGGGCCGCTGCTGCTGTGCTCGGCTCCGGACGCGGTGGGCGACGCGGTGGAGGCCACCGAGGTGAAGGGGCTGCTGCTGCGGCTGGCGGGGCTGGAGTAGCTCCGCGTTGCGCCTGTTGTACGAAGAAGCTCCTCTGTACGAAGAAGCTCCTGGCGGAACGATCCGCCAGGAGTTTCGTCGTATGCGTACGTGAGGTGACGTAAGGTCAGACCGGGCGCGCCTCGACGATCGAGACGCCGGCGGCGGTCTGCACCACCCGGTCGAGCTGGAAGCCGGTGGCGCGCAGGATCTCCGAGTACTGGCGGGCGGTGCGCTCCTTGCCGCCGACCAGGATCATCAGCCACAGGTCGACGAGCTTCGCCGGGTGCGCCCCGTTGCCCTCCGGAGGCACGAATTCCATGACGAGCAGCCGGCCGTCGGGGCTGATTGCCTCACGAGTGTTCTTGAGGATCTCCAGCGCCTTCGGCTCCGGCCATTCATGCAGAATGTGCTTCAGCAGATAGGCGTCCGCACCGGTCGGCAGTGGACCGAAGAGATCGCCCTTGTCGATCTCGACCCGGTCGACCACGCCCTCTTCCGTGAGAAAACCGTGGGCGCCCAGCTCGTCCGCCCGGGAATCGAAGAGGATGCCCTTCGACTCGGGCGTCTTCTTGAGGATCGCCGACAGCAGACCGCCGCGACCGCCGAACACGTCGACGAGCGTCTTGTACTTGGAGAAGTCGTACGCCGCGAGAATGGGCTCGGTCTCCATATTCGAGAGCGTGCCCATGCCGTTGAGGAAGATCTCCGCGAATTCCGGGTTCTGGCCCAGGTACTCGTACGCGTGCATGCCGCGGTTCTTCTCGAGGCTCGGCTGGCCGGTGCGCACGGTGTGGATGAGCGCACCCCAGTCCTCCCAGCTCGCGGGGTGACCTGTCAACAGAGCCATGTCGCGCATCGACGTCGGCGTGCCGGTGCGCAGCGCGTCGGCCATCGGCGTCAGCTTGAAGCGTCCGTCGCTCTGCTCGCTGAATATCCGGTAGCTGGCGAGGGCGCGCAGCAGGCGGTGGACCGCGTCCGGGTCCGCCTCGATCCGCCGGGCGATCTCCTCCGAGGACAGCGGGCCGTCGGCGAGCTGGTCGGCGATCTTCAGCTCGGCCGCCACGTAGATCGCCTGGGAGACCCAGGCGCCCTGGGCCAGTTCGAGGACGGCGATCGGTGCGGGCACCATCAGCTGGGCGAGGCGCTGCACCCGCGCGCGCACCCCTTCGACGATGCGGACGACTCGGGCGGGCGGAATTGGGGGCATGCGTATCCTCCGTGGGCGGTTGCGCAGCAGTAACAAGAGTCTCAATTACCGGGATACCGGAAACGATGGGCGTCGCCCGGCAGACTCTAGAGCCGCTCCCGGCGGCGAACAACCACTCAACGCGCGAGAAGCAGCCCGGTGTTGGCCGAAATCGATACGGGAGATCATCGCGCGAGTTCGGCGCTGGTGAATTCCGAGCGCGAATCAAGTGTGCAACTGCGGAAAGGGCGCAGTCGGACAGGGCTTACAACTTACCTGTGAATACAGGACGGTTGAGGTAGAAGCGTCTATCGTGGCGCCGGTTGAGTCGGCTCCCAATGACGGGGGCACGCCATGATGAGGGAGAGACATGTCGAGAATACGCAGGTCTTGGAGCGGGGCCTTCGTGGCAGCGGCGGCTGTGGGCACCCTGGCTGTCACGCTGATCCCCGGCCCGGCACAGGCCTCGCCGAAGGAGGCGAAGGCCGCTGCCACCACGAGCGCCAACATTGAGGTCATTGCGAGCAAGCTCAACAACCCCCGCGGCCTCTCCGTCCAGGCGGACGGGACGATCCTGGTCGCCGAGTCGGGCGTGGGCAAGCCGGGCTGCGCGCCGGGCACCAAGTGTGTCGGACTGACCGGTTCCGTCTACCGCGTCAAGGGCGCACAGCAGGGCCGCGTCGTCACCGGCCTGCCGTCCGCCGCGGTGGCCCCGACCAACCCGTACGAGCCGATCTCGGCCGCCGGCCCCAACGACGTGGAGGCCAACGGGTCGGGCTACCTCGTCCTCAACGGCTTCGGCGGCGGTACGGACGACCGTGCCAAGCTCGGCGCGGACGCCGCCAAGCTCGGCACCCTCCAGACGGCGAGCGGCTGGGTCGTCGGCGACCCGGTCAAGCACGAGACGCTGCTCGACCCGGACTGGGTCCTCGGCCACCCGGCCAACGGGGAGGAGGCGTCGATCCACAGCAACCCGTGGCGCTTCGCCCGCAACGGCCGCGGCTTCCTGGTCACGGACGCCGGTGCCAACGACCTGATCGGCGTCGGCTTCGGCGGCCGTACCACGACCGAGGCGATCTTCCCGGACAACGAGCTGCCCGCCCCGGGCGGCGCCGCGGCTCCTTCGGCCAAGGAGAAGAAGGCGCTGGAGTCCCTCGCCCCGCAGACCAAGTCGGTCGCCGCCGACGGGACGGTCAAGGTCCAGTCGGTGCCCAGTGGCATCGTCAAGGGCGCGGACGGCGCGTTCTACATCGCCGACATGGGCGGTCTGCGTCCGGGCGGCTCGCGCATCTGGCGGATCGTGCCGGGCCACCGCGCGGAGGTCTTCGCCAGCGGTCTGACCGCGGTGACCGACCTGGCCGCCGACAAGAACGGCAATCTGATCGCGCTGACGCTCACCGGCGGCTTCCAGCAGCAGGGCCCGCCGCTGCCGGGCAAGCTGAGCCGGATCGACGTCAAGACCAAGGCGGTCACCGAGATCCCGACAGACGGCAAGCTGGCGATGTCCACCGGCCTGGCCGTTGGCCCGGACAACGCGATCTACGTGACCAACAACTCGGTCGGCACGGAAGGTCAGCTGATCAAGATCACCGAGTAGTCCGGACCCGTCCCGTCGGCCCGGTGGGTGACGCGCGGCCCCGCAAGGCTCCTGACGGCCTTGCGGGGCCGCTTCGTCGATCGCCTGCAAAATTCTTCTTCTCCTTCGGTCACACTCCTGCGCCGGGACCCGTCAGACCAGTGACGCGGGATCCCGAGCGATGGGATCGAGCCGCCGTCACCACGGAAAGATCGCTGCAGATCTCTGGTAGATCTCTGAAGGAGAGCAGTCATGGAAGCACGGATGCAGAACCCGGCGATGGTCCTCCCGGACGCGATGCAGGCCATCCAGAGCCTGTACAAGGCCACATACGCGGGCGGCGTCCCGGCGGGTCTGCTCGCGCTGAGCCACCTGCGCGCGAGCCAGATCAATGGCTGCAGCCCCTGTGTGGAGTCGGCTTCCGGCCAGGCGCGCAAGGCGGGCGAGAGCGACGAGAAGATCTTCTCCGTCGGTGCCTGGCGGGAGACCCCCTTCTACACCGACGCCGAGCGCGCGGCGCTGTCGCTCACCGAGCACGTCACGCGGCTCAGCGACCGCGAGGACCCGGTCCCGGACGCGGTGTGGAGCGAGGCCACCAAGCACTTCAACGAGCAGGAGCTCGCGTCGCTGGTGCTGCACATCGCCGTCAGCAACCTGTTCAACCGCCTCAACGCGACGACGAAGCAGCAGGCCGGCCAGAAGTGGTAGGCGCGGCTTAGCGAGGTGTTCGGTACGGCCCGGCGGGACCTGGGCCCGAACCCGAACCCGGACCCCGACCGAGTGGGCGGTGTGGCGGTCGCGAGACGACACGCGACGGTCACACCGCCCCCCGGTGCGCGCACGCAGGTCGCCGCGCACCACAGCGCGCAGATCGGTATGCCGCTCAGTATGCAGATCTTCGGGGTGGCTTGTTTTCGCCTGTGGGCAACGTTATCCACAGGGGTGGTGAGGGGTGGCCGGGCGCGGGACCGTCGAGGCATGAACAAGCGCAACAAGCACCACGAATCGCACGGTTCCCACGGTTTCCACGGCTCTCGCGGTCTGCCCGACGACGACCCGCAGCTCACCCTGCGCAACCCGGCCGAACTGGCCGATGCCCTGCCGTATTTGATGGGCTTCCATCCGACGGACTCGGTCGTGATGGTCGCCCTCCACGGTCGCCGGGGCCGCTTCGGCGGGCGGCTCCGGCTCGGCATTCCCCGAGCGCCGGGGGAGTGGCCGCACGTCGCCGAGCAACTGGCCGAGTGTCTGGTGACGGGGAGCGAGCGGCGGGGGCCGCGCCCGGACGCGATCATCGTGTTCCTCTGCCAGGACCCTGATCCGGCGGGCGAGGTGACGGGCAGTCAGATCATGGAGAGGCTCCGCCCGTTGGCCCAGCTTCTGCGGACGGCCTGCGGCGCCCTGGACGTTCCGGTCCTGGAGGCGCTGTGCATCTCGGACGGGAGGTACTGGTCGTACTGCTGCCCGGACGCGCGCTGCTGCCCGCCCGAGGGGAATGTGCTGGCCCTGCCCGGTACGTCGGTGCTGGCGGCGGCCGCGACGTTCGCCGGGCTCCAAGTGCGGGGCTCCCTGCGGGAAATGGAGACGCGGCTCGCACCGTGGCGGCGCCCGGCGGCGGCCGACCAGGAGCGGGTGCTCGCGGCGGCGGAGGAGGCGCTCGTACCGCGCATCCTGGACGAGGAGGAGCGGCTGCGGGTCGGCGGCGAGACCCTGGACCTGGCGGGCCGCGTGATGCGCCGCCTCTCCGGCGCGCCCCCGGCCACGGGCCGCACGGACGCGGATGCGCTGGACGACAGTCTGATCGCCCACGACGAGGCGGCGGCCCTGGTCCTCGGTCTCCAGGACCGCACGACCCGGGACCGCGCGGCCGAGTGGATGGAGGGCCCGGACGCGGCCCCGGCCCTGCGCCTGTGGCGCGCCCTGGCCCGCCGCTGCGTGGGCCGGTACGGGGAACACGCGGCGGCCCCGCTCACACTGGCGGGCTGGGTGGCCTGGTCCACGGGCGACGAGCCCGCCGCCAGGGTCGCCCTGGGCCTGGCCCTGCGCGCGGACCCCGAGTACCAGTTCGCCCAACTCCTCCACCAGGCCTGCAACCAGGGCCTGGACCCGGAGTCGCTGCGCAGGTGCCTGCGGGAGGAGAGGCGGGAGCGGGATCGGGAGCGGGAGTGCGAGGCGGGGGTGGGGGCGTCGGCCCCGGGTCCGGGTCCGGCTCCGACCCTGGCTGCGGCTGCGGCTGCGGCTGCGGCTGCGGCTCCGGCTCCGGCTTTGGCTCCGACCCCGGCTCCGGCTTTGGCTGCGACTGGGACCGGGGCTGGGGCTGGGACCGGGGCTGGGACGGGGGATGCGGTCGTGGCCCCGGGGCCTGGCGTCCTGGGCTCGGCTTCTGCCCTCGGGGCCGAGATGGGCGGGGCCGTGCCTGCTGTGCCTGCTGTGCCGTCCGCGCCGGGGCTTGTCGGCCCTGTGGGGCCTGGGGCGGCGGTGGAGGAGGGGACGTCCGCCACGGCCGTGCCCGTAGCGCCCGCTCGACGGCCCAAGCTGCGCCGCAAGTCTTTGCTGAACCGGAAGGACGGAGCTGGTGCCTCGTCCCCGGCGAACAGGAGGGACGCCGCGCCTGCCCCCGTCCGTCCCGAGGGGGTGGAGGGTGGCGGCGCCCCGGAAGCGGGGGCCACCCGACGCGGGGCCCGGCGGACGAGCCGGGCGGGGCAGCGGGACGGGACCGGCCGATGACGCCAAGTCCACGCCACGCCGTGTCGCTCCGTGACCCGTGCACGGCCCGCCGCGTTCACGAGGGGGGCGCCGCGCGAGGGCGGTCCGCCCGATCCACGCATGTGGCCGGAGTGCTCGGAAGGCAAGGTATGGCGTTCAATGTCCCTCCCCGGGCCAATCCCCCGTCTCGGGCCGAAGTGCCTGCTCGGGCGGAAGTTCCGTCTTGGGCGGAAGTCCCCGGTCGGGCCGACGTCCCCGGTTGGGCGGAAGTCCCCGCTCGGGCCGAAGTCCCCGGTCAGGCCGAAGTCCCCGGTTGGGCGGAAGTCCCGGCTCGGGCGGAAGTCCCCGCTCGGGCCGAAGTCCCGGCTCGCGCCCCGGTCGGAGGCGGTCCGACCTTGCCCGGAACGGGTCGAGCGCCCGGCGCGGCCACAGGCGCGGGGCCGGACGCACGCGTCGGCGCAGCCGCAGGCCCTGGCTCAGCCCCAGCCGCAGGCGCACGCGTAGGCCCAGACCCAAGTCCAGCCGCAGGCGCAGGCCCAGGCCCGGCCGCACACGTAGGTCCAGGCCCGGCCGCACACGTAGGCCCAGGCTCAGCCGCACACGTACGCCCAAGCCCAGCCGCAGGCTCAGCCGCACGCGTAGGCCCAGACCCAAGTCCAGCCGCGGGCGCAGGCCCAGGCCCGGCCGCACACGTAGGCCCACGCCCGGACCCAGGTCCAGCCCCCGGCCCAGGATCAGCGCGGCGTCCGGCCCCGCCATCGGTACCCCAGGCGCCCCAGGCATCCCGGGCATCCGGCGGGACCGGATCCTCCGGCTTCCGCCCGGGCCCCGGCTCCGGCTCCGGCTTCGGCCCTGGCCCCCGCTTCGGCTCCGGGCCCGGCTTCGGCGAGCTCCCCCCGCTCCACGCGGCTCTGATCTCCGTCGCCCTCCCCGGGCTCGTCGTCTCGGCGGAGCACGGTCAGCTCACCGGCCACGGCTTGGAGGGCTTCTACCGCAACGGTCGCCGGCTGCTCGCGCGCTGCCAGCTGAAGGTGGCCGGGCGGGAGCCGATCGCCCTCCAGGGCAGACCGATATCAGCCGATCGCGCCCGCTTCTTCGCGGTGGTGCGCACCCCGGCCGACAGCGGCCCCGACCCGGAGATCGCGATCGAGCGGCTGCGCCAGGCCGACGGCAGCGAGCGGATCACCCTGCGCAGCTCGTCGCCCCGCCCCCTGCGACTGCCCGTGGAGATCGCGCTCGGCACCGACCTCGCCGACCTGGGCGCGGTCGCGGCGGGCCGGGCCGGACCCGAACTGCCGGGCAGCGTCCACGACTCGGGCATGCGCTGGACGGCCCCCGGCGCACACGCGGTGGTGAGCGCGCACCCGCCCCCGGCCGACGCGCTCGCCTCGGCGGGCGTGCTGCGCTGGGACGTGGAGCTGCCCCCGGGCGGTTCGTACACGATCGAGCTGCACATCCGCACCGACCGCCCCTCCCGGCCGCCCGGCCAAGCCGCGAGCCACCCGCTGCCCCAGGCCGAGGCGGAGGGCGACGACCCCCGGGTCGGGCCGCTGCTCCAGAGCGGCCTCGACGACCTGCGGGCGCTGCTCGTACGGGACCCGGCTCACCCGGTGGACATGTACGCGGCGGCGGGCGTCCCCTGGCGCACCGGCCCGGCCCCGGCCGAGGCGCTGTGGGCCGCACGAATGGCCCTGCCGCTCTCCACCCGCCTGGCGGCCGCGACCCTGCGCGCCGTCTCGCGTACGCAACTCGCGGGCGGCGAAGGGGACTTCGGCCGCATCCCCGGGCCGTTGCGGGACGCGGGGCCCCATCTGCCGCCCAGCTGCACCGGAGTGGAGGCGACGCTCGCGTTCCCCGTGGTGCTCGCCGAGGCCCGCCGCTGGGGGTTGGCCGAGTCCGAGGTGGCCGAGCTGCTGCCGACGGCGGAGCGGTGTCTGCGCTGGCTGCGCGCGTGCGCGGGCGAGGACGGCTATCTCGGCGAGCCGGGCCCGGTGGCGGGTCTGGCGCGGGCCGAGACCCAGGCCCACGCCCACCGCGCCGGCGTCCTGGGCGCGGAGCTGCTGCGGGAGTGCGGCAGACCGGGGGCCGAGGAGTGTGCGGGCTGGGCGGCGGGGCTGCGCGAGCGGTTCCGGGAGGAGTTCTGGATCGAGGACGTCGCGGGCGGGCGCCCGGCAGCGGCCCGTACCGCCGACGGCCGTCACCTGCCACAGCTCGGCGCGGGCGCCGCCCACCTCCTGGACACCGGGCTGCTCGGCGCGGGACGGCTCGCTCCCGGGCTGCTCGACAAGGTGCAGACGGAACAGCTCGCCCGGCTCCTGGGCGGCCCGGCCATGGACTCCGGCTGGGGCCTGCGCGGCCTCGGCGCCAAGGAGCCGGGCTACAACCCGTTCGGCCACCGCGCCGGCGCGGTGCGGGTGTACGACACGGCCGTCGCCGTCGCGGGCCTCGCGGCCGCCGGGTACGAGAAGGAGGCGAGCGCGCTGCTGCGCGGCCTCCTGGACGCGGCCGAGACGTTCGGCTTTCGGCTGCCCGAGATGTACGCGGGGGAGCAGCGCACCGCGGACAGCGCCCCGTTGCCGCACCCGGCCGCGTGCCGCCCGGCCGCCGTCGCCGCGGCCTCGGCGGTCCAGCTGCTCACCACGCTCGCGGGGATCCGCCCGGACGCCCCGGCGGGCACGGTCGCCCTGTGCCCCGTACGGTCGGCGCCGCTCGGGGCGGTGCGGCTGTCGGGGCTGAGTGTCGCGGGGGAGCCGTTCGCCGTGCGGGTCAGCAGGCTCGGCGTCGGCATGGTCGAGCAGGCCGCCGGCCGGCTCCAGTTGGGAGGGTGAGCGGAGTGCTGAGTGAATCCGGTACCGAGGAAGAGGTCACGCCGGTCGTCGGGCCGGGCACTGCGCCGGTCGTCGCGGCGGGGGCGTCGGGCGGGGAGGGCGTCGGGCGCCATGGGGTGAGGAGCCGTGCCCGGGACGCCTCGGGAGGAACCCGTGGGGAAGGTGGTGAAGATGGTCCGACCAGCCGTGCCCGGGGGCGTGTTTATCGTCAGGGAGACGACTATGATCGCTTCATGTCTCCCTACGACCCGTCGGCCTTCCCGCCCTTCGCCGTGACCGTCGACCTGGTCGTGCTCACCGTGCGGCGTCACGCCCTGTGCGCGCTGGTCGTCCGTCGCGGGGAACCACCGTTCCAGGGGCGGTGGGCACTGCCCGGCGGTTTCGTCCGGGGCGACGAGGATCTGTCGGCCGCGGCGGCCCGTGAGCTGACCGAGGAGACCGGACTCTGCGCCCAGGACCCGGCGGCCACCGCCCCGGCCCCGGGCAACGGTGCCCATCTGGAGCAGCTCGCTACGTACGGCGACCCCCGGCGCGACCCCCGGATGCGGGTGGTCAGCGTGGCGCATCTGGCGCTTGCCCCCGATCTGCCCGCCCCGCGCGCGGGCGGCGACGCGCACAGTGCGCGCTGGGCGCCGGTCGAGGACCTGCTCAGCCAGGACGGCGGCTTCGGCCGCGAGGACGAGCAGCCCGCCCCGCTGGCGTTCGACCACGCCCAGATCCTCGCGGACGGGGTGGAGCGGGCGCGTTCCAAGATCGAGTACTCGTCGCTGGCCACGGCGTTCTGCCCGGCCGAGTTCACCGTCGGGGAGCTGCGGCGGGTGTACGAGGCGGTGTGGGGGGTCGCGCTCGACCCCCGTAACTTCCACCGCAAGGTGACCGGCACCCCGGGCTTCCTGGTCCCGGCGGGCGGCACCACGACCCGCCAGGGCGGCCGCCCCGCGCAACTGTTCCGCGCGGGCGGCGCGACGCTGCTGAACCCGCCGATGCTCCGCCCGGAGGTCTGAGCCGGGGGGCCGGGGCGCCCCCGGGCCTGGCCCGGCCGGGACGCCTCCCGGGGCCCGGCCCCGCACCCCGGGGCCCCTACCTCCACGCGCCCCTGCACCCCGCACCCCGGGGCGCCCCGCATCTCCACGCGCCCCGGCCTCCCTACCTCCACGCGCCCCGCGCCCCGGCGTCCCAGACACGCGCCCAGGCCCTGACGCGCGCGCCCTGCACCAAGCGCCCGTACCCCGTGCCCTGCACCCCGCACCGCCAACCCCGGGCACGCGCGTGCCCGGGGTTGCACAAAAAGTCCTAAATGTCGCGTTATGTTACTCCGGTACCCGTCCTCCCGCCGTGCCGTCGAGCGGTCTCACCCCCGCGAGAGAAGCGATGCTCCAGGCCATTGGACTCACCAGCACACCCCGCCGTGACCGTCCGCCCGAGGTGGACGATCTGACCTTCGAGGCCCGCCCGGGCCTGATCACCGCCCTGCTCGGCGCCCCCGGCTCCGGCAAGACCATGGCTCTGCGCCTGATGCTGGAGCTCGAACCGGGCCGGGGCGTCACCTACTTCCGGGGCCGCCAGCTCCACAAGGTCGCCCACCCGGCCCGCGAGGTCGGCACCCTGCTCGGCGACGTGCCGGGCCACCCCGCCCGTACGGTCCGGGGCCAGCTCCGCCTCATGTGCGCGGTCGCCGGGGTCCCGGCCGCCCGCGCCGAGGAGATGCTCCACGTCGTCGGTCTCGACGGCCTGGGGGACCAGCGGCTCGGCACCCTCTCGGTCGGCATGGACCGCAGGCTCGGGCTCGCCGCCGCCCTCCTCGGCGACCCGCACACGCTGCTCCTGGACGAGCCCGCCGAGGGCCTCTCGCCGCGCGAGAACAACTGGCTGTACGGGCTGTTGCGCGGCCACGCACAGCACGGCGGCACCGTGCTGTGCACCTTCGCCGACCCCAAGGAGGCGGCCCGGGTGGCCGACCGGGTGGTCACCATCGACGGGGGCCGCCTCGTCGCGGACCAGGACGCGACCGAGTTCGCGCGCACCCGGCTGCGCCCCCGGGTGGCCGTCGCCACCCCGCACGCGGCCCGCCTCGGCGCCCTGGTCAGCCGCGAGGCCCGCGCCGCACGCCGCTCCGTGGAGGTGGTGGCCGAGGACGGCAACCACCTCTCCGTCTACGGCACGACCTGCGCCGAGGTGGGCGAAACGGCCTTCCGCCACGGCGTCCTGGTCCATCGCCTCACGGAAGAGACCGGCGATACGGGCCCGACAGCGCCCCCGCCCCGCCCGACCCCGCCGCCCGGGCGGGACGCGTCCCCGCCTCTGGCGTCCGACCACCCTCGCCAGTCCGACTCCCAGCCCCTGTCCCCGCCCCCGGGGTCCTTCGCGAATCCCGGCGCCTGCCCGTCCCCGTCCCAGGACGCCCGCCCGTGCCCGACACCGGCGTCCACCTCCCGCGCCGCCGCCGCAGCCACGGCCCCCGCCCCCCACCCCCCGATCACCCCCGCCCTGCCCCGCACCCCTCTCCGCCCCCTCCGCTACGAGCTCCGCCGTCTGCTCGGTGTGCGCACCACGTACCTCCTCGTCGGTGCCGTGCTCGTCGCGTCGGTCGCGCTCGCCGTGGTGCTCGGGCGAGCCGGGCACACGACGCTGCCGCACCTCGCCGTCGCCTGGCCGGGGCTGTTGCCGCTGCCGCCCGCGGCGATCGGCGCCGGGGTCCTCGGCGCGCTCGCGTTCGGCGAGGAGTACCGCTATCCCGCGCTCGCCGCCGATCGCGGCACCGTCCCGCGCAGGCTCGGGCTGCTGCTCGCCAAGCTCGCCGTGTCGGCCGCCACCGCCCTCCTGCTGGCCGTGCTCACCGTCGCCCTGGACGCGCAGGCCCTGCGGCTGGTGTACGGCGGCGACTTGGTGCGCATCCCGCCGGACTGGCCCTCGCTGGCGGCGAGTTGGGCGGGGCTCACCGTCGGCTGCGCCTGGGCCGGGCTGCTCGCGTCCGGCATCTTCCGGGCCACCGCGGCCGGACTCGCCGCCGTCCTGGCGGTGCCGGTCGCCGTCGTACCCCTCGTACAGAAGGCGCTGTCGGCTCCGCAGGCGCGTTCGGTCGTCGGACTGCCGGCCCGGCTGCGGGACGTGGCCTGGCTGCGCTGGCCGCACATGCTGGACAACGGGCTCGCCGCGGCGCTGCACCTGCTCGCCCGGCCACAGGGCGCGGCCCTCGCGCTGTCGCTCTCCGTGCTGCTCTGCGCCTACGTGGTCACCGGCCTTCGCGGGAGGGCCCGTTGGTGACCCCGTCCTGACCTCGGCGTATGCGGATGGCCGCAACTCCCCAGGGAATGCACGCTTCTTTCCGATAAAGCGTCAATTGCGAGGGGTGCGGCGATCACCCTTTCGTGTGCTTTTCACCAAAGACCTCAAGGGCCGTGGAAGTCCCGCCGACAAAGGATGCGTGAGTACCCTTGCGCACACCATGATGACCACCGCCCGCGCCGCCGACACCGGCCTCGCAGGACCGGGCGAACTCGACCGCTACCCCTTCGCGGAGGCGCGTGGCGCCGACCGCGTCTCCCTCCCCGCCTGGGACGGGGGCGACGCAGACCTCGGCAGGGTGAGCCGCCGCGCGGCGGGCAGCCGCGGGCGAGGACTGCACGGCCAACTCGTCCAGCAGCTCGGCCAGATGATCGTCTCCGGCGATCTCGGAGCCGACCGCCCGCTGGTCCCCGAGGAGATCGGCCAGCGCTTCGAGGTCTCCCGGACCGTCGTCCGCGAGTCCCTCCGCGTACTGGAGGCCAAGGGCCTGGTCAGCGCCCGCCCCAACGTCGGCACCCGGGTCCGCCCGGTCAGCGACTGGAACCTGCTGGACCCCGACATCATCGAGTGGAGGGCCTTCGGCCCGCAGCGCGACGACCAGCGGCGCGAGCTCAGCGAGCTGCGCTGGACGATGGAGCCGCTGGCCGCCCGGCTCGCGGCGGGACACGGCCGCGAGGACCTCCAGCAGCGCCTCGGCGACATGGTCGAGATCATGAGCCACTCCCTCGCCCAGGGTGACGTGATCACCTTCTCGCGCGCCGACGCCGAGTTCCACTCCCTGCTGATCCAGGCCGCGGGCAACCGCATGCTGGAGCACCTCTCCGGCATCGTCGGCGCCGCCCTCCAGGTCTCCGGCGGCCCGGTCACCGGCTGTGACCGCCCCTCGGACGCCGCGCTCACCCACCACGCCCGGATCGTGGACGCGCTGGCGGCCGCCGACGGCCCGGCGGCCGAGGCGGCCATGCGGCAGCTGCTCACCGTCCACCCCGAGGTCGAGCGCGTCGTTCCGGCGCCGCGCGAGCACTGACGGCGGAGCGCGGGCGGGCGCGGGCCCGGAACGCCCCGCCCTCAGGAAGCACGCGTCGCCGGACCTCGGGGGGTCCGGCGACGCGAAAGCGGATAGTTTGGACCCCTGTGGCCGTTCTGTCGTATATGGGGTGTGACTCGGGCCACGTAGATTGGGCGTAACACTCCTCGGAACCGTGCGATGACCTAAGAGGTAACAGCCGAGGAAGGAATACAGCCGCCGCTCGCGGCGCTGTGCAGCTCCGAGGTTCAGCCCGCGCCGTCGGCACAATCCCCAGCCGACGGTCGTCGGCTCCGGCCCGATCATGGGCGGGGCCGGAAGCCGTTTCCATCGTTCCGAGAGGTTGTTCGTGTCGGCCAGCACATCCCGTACGCTCCCGCCGGAGATCGCCGAGTCAGAGTCTGTGATGGCGCTCATCGAGCGGGGAAAGGCTGATGGGCAGATCGCCGGCGATGACGTGCGTCGGGCCTTCGAAGCCGACCAGATTCCGCCAACCCAGTGGAAGAATGTTCTGCGCAGCCTCAACCAGATCCTCGAGGAAGAGGGTGTGACGCTGATGGTCAGTGCCGCGGAATCTCCCAAGCGCACCCGGAAGAGCGTCGCAGCGAAGAGCCCGGCGAAGCGCACCGCCACCAAGACCGTCGCGGCCAAGACGACCGTGACCAAGACGGTCGCGGCCAGCGCGGCCCCGGCCGCCGAGAGCGTGGACGTGTCGGCGGACGACGCCGAGGCGCCCAAGAAGGCCGCCGCCAAGAAGACGGCCGCGAAGAAGACCGTCGCCAAGAAGGCCGTGGCCAAGAAGACGGCCGCGAAGAAGACCGCCGGCAAGAAGGGCGACGAAGAGGTCATCGAGGGCGAGGAGCTCCTCGAGGACGTCGCGCCCGGCAAGGGCGACGAAGAGGAGGCCGAGGGCGAGAACAAGGGCTTCGTCCTCTCCGACGACGACGAGGACGACGCTCCCGCTCAGCAGGTCGCCGTCGCCGGTGCCACCGCCGACCCGGTCAAGGACTATCTGAAGCAGATCGGCAAGGTCCCGCTGCTCAACGCCGAGCAGGAGGTCGAGCTCGCCAAGCGCATCGAGGCCGGCCTGTTCGCCGAGGACAAGCTCTCAGCCGCCGACAAGCTCGCCCCCAAGCTCAAGCGCGAGCTGGAGATCATCGCCGAGGACGGCCGCCGCGCCAAGAACCACCTGCTGGAGGCCAACCTCCGCCTCGTGGTCTCGCTGGCCAAGCGCTACACGGGCCGCGGCATGCTCTTCCTGGACCTGATCCAGGAGGGCAACCTCGGTCTGATCCGCGCGGTCGAGAAGTTCGACTACACCAAGGGCTACAAGTTCTCCACGTACGCCACCTGGTGGATCCGTCAGGCGATCACCCGCGCGATGGCCGACCAGGCCCGCACCATCCGTATCCCGGTGCACATGGTCGAGGTCATCAACAAGCTCGCGCGCGTGCAGCGCCAGATGCTCCAGGACCTGGGCCGCGAGCCCACCCCGGAGGAGCTGGCCAAGGAGCTCGACATGACCCCGGAGAAGGTCATCGAGGTCCAGAAGTACGGCCGCGAGCCGATCTCCCTCCACACCCCTCTGGGTGAGGACGGCGACAGCGAGTTCGGTGACCTCATCGAGGACTCCGAGGCGGTCGTCCCGGCCGACGCGGTCAGCTTCACGCTCCTCCAGGAGCAGCTGCACTCGGTCCTCGACACCCTGTCGGAGCGCGAGGCGGGCGTGGTCTCCATGCGCTTCGGCCTCACCGACGGCCAGCCGAAGACCCTGGACGAGATCGGCAAGGTCTACGGAGTGACGCGTGAGCGCATCCGTCAGATCGAGTCGAAGACCATGTCGAAGCTCCGCCACCCGTCGCGCTCGCAGGTGCTGCGCGACTACCTCGACTAGGTCGAGATCGTACGTACGTCGTACGAGTCGTACGTGAACGAGGGCCCGGTTTCCGTGAAGGAGCCGGGCCCTCGCGCGTGTCCGAGCGGGTGCGGGCCGTCGATTGCTCGTTGACTCTGGGTGTGCCCGTGTCACCCGGAGTCAGGAGACCGTATGCGACGCCCCACCGTCCGAGCGCTGCGCGGGGTGCTGGCGCTCACCGCTGCCGCGACCGCTGTACCGCTGGCCGCGGCCGTGCCCGCCGCCGCCGACAGTGTGGTCATCGGGGGCACGCCCGCCTCCATCGAGGAGAATCCGTACGCCGTCGCGCTCTCCAGCCGTACCCGGTTCGGGGGTACGCGTGCGGGTCAGTTCTGCGGGGGCGCGGTGGTCGAGCCCACCAAGGTGGTCACCGCCGCGCACTGCCTCAGCAAGGAGGTGCTCGGCGCCAACGGGGTACGGGACCTCAAGGTGATCGCTGGCCGCTCCGAGCTGCGCGGCAGCAAGGGGCAGGAGGTCCTCGTGCGGGACACCTGGGTCAACCCCGGCTACGACCCGGTCAGCAACGTCGGTGACCTGGCGGTGCTCACCCTGGCGAGCGCGCTGCCGGAGTCGTACGTCATCGGGCTGGCCGGGCCGGGGGACCCCGCGTACGCGCCGGGCACCGCCGCGACCGTGTACGGCTGGGGCGACACCTCGGGGCGGGGCAGTTACGCCTCGGCGCTGCGGTCGGCCCGGGTCCAGGTCCTGTCGGACGAGGCCTGTGAGCGCGCCTACCCGGGGAACTCGGACGGCAAGTACCTGAGCCCCACCATGCTGTGCGCGGGCGATCTCAGGGGCGGCCACGACGCCTGCCAGGGCGACAGCGGGGGGCCGCTGGTCGCCGGTGGGCGCCTGATCGGTCTGGTCTCCTGGGGCAGCGGCTGCGGGCAGGCGCAGAGCCCGGGGGTGTACACCCGGATCTCCGCCTTCGTCGCCCCGTCACGGAACGCGGCTCCCCTGTAGCGGAGCGCGGGCATGAGAACGGGCGGCCGCCCCCGCGTACGGGGGCGGCCGCCCGTCGCCGGTCCTGGACCGGCCCTGGCTCGTCGTCAGTGCGAGGTTCAGCGATCCTCTTCGCCTGCGGATTCGGGCACCGCGGTGAGGCGGTCCGTCTCGTCCTGTATCTCAGCGGCGATCTTCTTCAGTTCCGGCTCGAACTTGCGTCCGTGGTGAGCACAGAAGAGCAGTTCGCCGCCGCTGGTCAGAAGGACACGCAGGTATGCCTGTGCGCCGCAGCGGTCGCAACGGTCAGCGGCCGTCAGGGGGCTCGCGGGGGTCAGAACAGTAGTCACGTCGCCTCTTCTCTAGCTCGACGAGCTGTCGTACCAGGGTCAACATCCAACCAGGCCGAAAACGTTCCCGCTCGTGCCTTTTCCTCGAAACTTCTTGGTCAAGGTGGCTGTCTGCTGCCGGTTGGCGGCGAATGAGCCGTATTGCGTTGCTTTACGGTTTCGCGTTGCTTGTCTCGGTTTGTCCCTCCCGGCAGGGTTGCCGGTTGTTCATGAGGACGTGCCCGGAGCCTAAATGGTTCATGCCTGGATGGGAACGTGATATCCGCATCACTCCAGCGAGGGATCGAACAGGTATACGACGCTGGACTAGCATGAGTATTGCCGAGGGTGGCGTGACAACGGCTCTACCAGGCCTCGGTACCCTCTGACCGGCGACCGACGCCGGCCCCCTACCCATCAGGGGGCGAATTGAAATTCAGCGAGGAGCGAACTGCGTGACCGCCGAGACGTCCGTTCCGTCCACTGCGCTGCTGTCCGGCGCCGACCGGGACGGCTCCAACTACACCGCGCGGCACCTGCTCGTCCTTGAAGGCCTCGAAGCGGTCCGCAAGCGCCCCGGCATGTACATCGGCTCGACCGACAGCCGCGGCCTGATGCACTGCCTCTGGGAGATCATCGACAACTCCGTCGACGAGGCCCTGGGCGGGTTCTGCGACTTCATCGAGGTGATCCTGCACGACGACGGCTCCGTCGAGGTGCGCGACAACGGCCGGGGCATCCCGGTCGACGTCGAGCCCAAGACCGGTCTGTCGGGCGTCGAGGTCGTCATGACCAAGCTGCACGCCGGCGGCAAGTTCGGTGGCGGCTCGTACGCCGCCTCGGGCGGTCTGCACGGCGTGGGCGCGTCCGTGGTGAACGCGCTCTCGGCCCGCCTCGACGTCGAGGTCGACCGCAACAGCGCGACGCACGCGATCAGCTTCCGGCGCGGCACGCCCGGGATGTTCACCGAGCAGGGCCCCGACGCGCCCTTCGATCCGTCGAGCGGGCTGATCAAGGGCAAGCGGGTGCCCAAGACCCGCACCGGCACGCGCATCCGCTACTGGGCGGACCGCCAGATCTTCCTCAAGGACGCGAAGCTCTCCCTGGAGACGCTCCACCAGCGCGCGCGTCAGACCGCCTTCCTGGTCCCCGGCCTGACCATCGTCGTACGCGACGAGCGCGGCCTGGACGGCGAGGGCAAGACGGAAGAGACGTTCCGCTTCGACGGCGGGATCAGCGAGTTCTGCGAGTACCTGGCGCAGGACAAGGGCGTCTGCGACGTGCTGCGGCTCACCGGCCAGGGCACCTTCAAGGAGACCGTCCCGGTCCTGGACGACCGCGGCCACATGACCCCCACCGAGGTCACCCGCGAGCTGGTCGTGGACATCGCGCTGCGCTGGGGCACCGGGTACGACACCAATCTGAAGTCGTTCGTGAACATCATCGCCACCCCCAAGGGCGGCACGCACGTGACCGGCTTCGAGCGCTCGGTCACCAAGACCGTCAACGAGGTGCTGCGCTCCGCGAAGCTGCTGCGCGTCGCCGAGGACGACGTCGTCAAGGACGACGCCCTGGAGGGCCTCACGGCGGTGGTCACCGTCCGGCTCGCCGAGCCGCAGTTCGAGGGCCAGACCAAGGAGGTGCTCGGCACCTCGGCGGCCAACCGGATCGTCGCCAATGTGGTCGCCAAGGAGCTCAAGGCGTTCCTGACCTCCACCAAGCGCGACGCCAAGGCGCAGGCCCGGGCGGTGCTCGACAAGATCGTGGCCGCGGCCCGGACCCGGATCGCCGCCCGGCAGCACAAGGAGGCGCAGCGTCGCAAGACCGCTCTGGAGTCCTCCTCGCTGCCGGCCAAGCTGGCCGACTGCCGCAGCGACGACGTGGAGCGCAGCGAGCTCTTCATCGTCGAGGGCGACTCCGCGCTCGGCACCGCCAAGCTCGCCCGGAACTCGGAGTTCCAGGCGCTGCTGCCGATCCGCGGCAAGATCCTCAACGTTCAGAAGGCGTCCGTCTCGGACATGCTGAAGAACGCCGAGTGCGGCGCGATCATCCAGGTCATAGGAGCGGGCTCGGGCCGGACCTTCGACATCGACGCGGCGCGGTACGGCAAGATCGTGCTGCTCGTCGACGCCGACGTCGACGGCGCCCACATCCGCATCCTGCTGCTGACCCTCTTCCAGCGCTATATGCGCCCGATGGTCGAGGCGGGCCGGGTCTTCGCCGCTGTGCCGCCGCTGCACCGCATCGAGCTGGTCCAGCCCAAGAAGGGCCAGGACAAGTACGTGTACACGTACTCGGACAACGAGCTGCGCCAGACCCTGCTGGAGTTCCAGCGCAAGGGCGTCCGGTACAAGGACTCCATCCAGCGCTACAAGGGCCTCGGCGAGATGGATGCCGACCAGCTGGCGGAGACCACGATGGACCCGCGGTTCCGCACCCTGCGCCGCATCAACATCGGCGACCTGGAGGCCTCCGAGCAGGTCTTCGATCTGCTGATGGGCAATGAGGTGGCGCCCCGCAAGGAGTTCATCACCAGCTCGGCGGCGACGCTGGACCGCTCGCGCATCGACGCGTAGCCGCAGAGGGTGGCTGGGGTGGCGTGTCCACCCGTGGGTGGAGCCGAGAGCTCCACCCACGTTCAACCCCTGCTCCGATGTGTCCGACCAGGCCGTTTCCGTAACTTCGATGGCGTAGGGAAGTCCTGCCGTCGTCGTTCCGGAGGCCCGAGATGTCCGCGCTCGTGAATGTGCTGGTGGCGGTGGCCGTCGTCGCACTGATCGTCTCGCGCCAGGTGCGGCCCCAGCAGCTGGCCGACGCCAAGCGCTGGTGGCTCGTCCCGGCGGTCCTGGTTTACCTGGCCATAAGGGAAAAGGGCCTGGTCGACCCGGGCCACCACCTGGCCTCGGCGCTGCTGCTCGGCACCGAGATCGCGACCGGGCTGCTCATGGGCGCGGCCTGGGGCTGGACCAGCAAGCTGTGGACCGGGGCGGACGGCTCGGTGTGGACCAAGGGGACCAGGGCGACCGCGGCGGTCTGGGTCGTGGGCATCGCCGTCCGGGCGGGGCTCGCGGGCATCGGCGCCCTGGCGGGGATACGGATGGGCACGGGCGCCCTGCTGCTGGGCCTGGCGGCCTCGCTCCTGGTCCGCAGCGGGATCCTGGTGTGGCGGGCTCAGTCACTGCCCGCGTCGTACGGTGTTGCTGCCGACGGCCCGGCCCGGCCGCTGTGGAAGGACCGCGTGTGACCACCGACGTCTGGTTCACCTGGCCCTCGCGGGAGGCGCTCTCCCACGAGGGGCTCAGCCGCGCACGGCTGGGCATCATGTGGGGCGTGCGCGGGGTGCTGCTCGGCGGGATGCTGTGGACGGCGATCAGTGAGAAGGGGCCGGGAGGCTGGTCCTGGGCCGTGGGCATCGCCATGGTTCTGGTCCTGGTCGTGCTGGCCCGGGCCTTCTGGCAGCAGACGCTCGCCCACCGGCTGTGGCCCTCGCTGGGGCTGCTCGCGCTGCTGATGGCCTCGGCGCTGGCGGCGCAGCAGACCGACTGGCACATCTTCGCGATCATCGTGTGGTGCGGCTGCGCGGTCTCCGCCCTGGAGCGGCTCCCACTGGGCGCCGCAGTCCCCTGCACCCTGGTGGCCCTCGGGGCGTACGCGGTGGTGAACACCGACGGCTGGCTGACCAGCGCTCTCACCACCGCGGGCCTGGGGCTCGCCGGATATGTGCTGCGGCTGGACGCGGAGGCGCGGGGCAGCGCCCAGCGGCTGCTCGCCCAGGAGCGGGCCGCCCGGGCCGCCGAGGCCGAGTCGGCCGCGCTCGCCGAGCGGGCCAGGATCGCCCGCGAGATCCACGATGTGCTGGCGCACAGCCTCTCCGCCCAGCTGGTGCACCTGGAGGCGGCCCGGCTGATGATCGAGCGCGAGCCCGCCGGGGACTTCCGGGACAGGATCCTGGAGCGGGTGGTCGCGGCCCGGTCGATGGCGCGGGAGGGTCTGGCCGAGACCCGGCAGGCGCTCTCCGCGCTGCGCGGCGAGATCACGCCGGTCGAGGACTTCCTGCACACGCTCGTCGACGGGGGCGGCCCCGGCGGCTCGGCCGGGGTCGAAGTGGCGGGGGATCGGCGGCCGTTGACGGCGGAGGCGTCCCAGGCGGTGCGGCGTGTGGCGCAGGAGGCCCTGACCAATGTGCGCAAGCACGCGCCGGGTGCCGCCGTGGCCGTCCGGCTGGAGTATCTGCCGGACGAAGTGGCCCTGGAGGTACGGGACTCGGGCGGCGGCCGGGTCGCCGAGGAACTGGCAGTCAGCGGTTCCGGATACGGTCTGCTGGGGATGAGGGAACGCGCCGAACTGCTCGGCGGGACCCTGGAAGCGGGACCGGAGGAAGAGGGCTTCGTGGTGCGGCTGAGGGTGCCGGCATGACCGGTGAAGGGGGCGGTGTGACCGAGGGCGGTTTTGGGGGCGGGCCCGGAGGCGGGAGCCGCGCGATCCGCGTGGTCGTGGCGGACGACCAGTCGGTGGTGCGCGAGGGGATCGTGATGCTTCTCGGGCTGCTGCCCGGGGTCGAGGTGGTGGGCGCGGCCAGGGACGGCGAGGAGGCGGTGACGCTGGTCGCCGAAGTGGCCCCGGACGTCGTCCTGATGGACCTGCGGATGCCGCGCTGCGACGGGGCCGAGGCCACCCGCCGCATCCGCTCCGCGTATCCGGGTACGCAGGTCGTGATCCTGACGACCTACGCCGACGACGACTCGCTCTTCCCGGCGCTGCAGGCTGGGGCGCGCGGGTATCTGACCAAGGACGCGGGCGGCGACGAGATCGTCAAGGCGATACAGGACGTGCTGGCCGGGCAGGCCGGTCTGGCGCCCTCGGTGCAACGGCGACTGCTCGAACGGGTGACGGCGCCCCCGTCCCCCGCGGCTCCGGCGGTGCTGCCCGACGGGCTCACCGGCCGCGAGGGCGAGGTGCTCGGCCTGGTCGCGGAAGGCCTGTCCAACCCGGAGATCTCCCGCGCGTTGCACATCTCCACCGCGACGGTGAAGACGCACATCAACAACATCTTCGCCAAGACCGGAGCGAGGGACCGGGCGCAGGCCGTGCGGTACGCCTATCAGCACGGCCTCACGCGGCCACCCGGTTCGGACATCACCTAATGGGGTGAAGAGGGGGCGTTGAAGAGTGCGGGGGCGTCCCGTCTGCCCATCCTTGGGCACGCGGCCGAAGAGGGCCGTGGACTAAGGAGTGTTGTTCGGTGGAGAAACAGGAACGGCACGAACCGGCGGCGGCTCGGATCGACGACCCTTGGTACGACGCGCTTGCCTCCGGGTGGGGCGAGCTGGACGCCACGGTGCCCGCGTTCGCCCCGCCGTGGCAGCGGGCGGCCGAGCCGGAGCCGGGGCGCAGCGCGGCCGAGATCTATCTGGAGGTGCAGCGCAGCGCCGCGTTCCAGGAGGTGCGCAGCCGTTATCGCAGGTTCGTGGTCCCGGCTGTGATCGCGTTCCTCGCCTGGTACATCGCGTATGTCGTCGCCGCGACCACCGCACCGGGCCTGATGGCCCGTCAGGTGAGCGGGGCGGTCAATGTCGCCATGGTCGCCGGGCTCGGCCAGTTCCTCTCCACCTTCCTGCTGACTTGGGCGTACGCCCGTCATGCGCGGCTGCGCCGGGACCGGGCCGCGCTCGAACTGCGCTGGGACACCCAGGAGATGACACGGGGGATGGCCAGGTGAGCGTCGGCAGGGACCATCAGGCGCTGGCGCTGCTGCTGTTCAGCGCGTTCGTGGCGGCGACGCTGGCCATCACCACCTGGGTGAGCCGCAACCGGCACGGGTCGGCGGAGGAGTTCTATGCGGGGGGTCGGCTGTTCTCCCCCATGGAGAACGGTTTCGCCATCGCCGGCGACTACATGTCGGCTGCCTCGTTCCTGGGGATCTCCGGGCTCATCGCGCTCTTCGGGTACGACGGGATGCTCTACTCCGTCGGGTTCCTGGTGGCCTGGCTGGTGGTGCTGCTGCTGGTGGCCGAACTGGTCCGCAACTGCGGGCGGTTCACCCTCGCCGATGTGATCGCCGCCCGGATGAGCGAGCGCCCGGTGCGGATCGCGGCGGGAACTTCCTCGGTCACCGTGTCCGTTCTCTATCTGGTGGCGCAGATGGTCGGCGCGGGCAGTCTGGTGGCGCTGCTGCTCGGCGGCTCCAGCGGCGCGGCTCGTGCGTGGACCGTCATCGGCGTGGGCGCGCTGATGGTGATCTATGTGTCGCTCGGCGGGATGAGGGCGACCACCTGGATCCAGATCGTGAAGGCCGTCCTCCTCATGGCCGGAGCGGTCACGCTCACCGTGCTGGTGCTGATGCGCTTCCACGGAAACATCAACCTGCTGCTCAACACGGCGGCCGAACGGAGCGGCCACGGAAAGGAGTTCCTCTCCCCGGGGCTCAGATACGGCGGTGGCTGGACCGCGCGGCTCGACTTCATCAGCCTGGGCCTGGCCCTGGTGCTCGGTACGGCGGGGCTGCCGCACATCCTCTCCCGCTTCTACACGGTGCCGACCGCCCGGGCCGCGCGCCGCTCGGTCGTCTGGGCGATCTGGCTCATCGGCGGCTTCTATCTGATGACCATCGTGCTCGGCTTCGGCGCGGCCGCCGTGGTCGGCTCCGCCGAGGTGAGGTCCGCGAACGCGGCGGGGAACACGGCCGTACCGCTGCTGGCGCTCGATCTGGGCGGCGGCGCGGCTTCCACAGGCGGAACGGTTCTCTTCGCGGTCGTGGCCGCGGTGGCCTTCGCGACCATCCTGGCCGTCGTCGCCGGGATCACGCTCGCCTCCTCCGCCTCCGTCGCCCATGACCTGTACGCCTCGCTGCGGCGGCGGCACGCCAAGCAGCACGGCGAGGTGGCGGTGGCCCGGGTCGCCGCCGCCGGGATCGGGGCGGTCGCCATCTGCCTAGGGCTGCTGGCCCGGGACCTGAACGTGGCGTTCCTGGTCGGGCTGGCCTTTGCGGTGGCGGCCTCGGCCAATCTGCCCGTGCTGCTCTACTCGCTGTTCTGGCGGAACTTCACCACCCGGGGCGCGGTCTGGTCGGTCTACGGCGGGCTGGTTCCGGCGCTGGTCCTGGTGGTGCTCTCGCCGGTGGTCTCGGGCGGGCCCCATGCGCTGTTCCCCGGGGTGGACTTCCAGTTCTTCCCGCTGGAGAACCCGGGCCTCGTCTCCATCCCGCTGGGCTTCCTGGCCGGCTGGCTGGGCACGCTGACCTCCGCCGAGCCGCCGGACGAGGCCCGCCACGCAGAGACGGAGGTGCGCTCGCTGACGGGGGCGGGCGCGGTCTAGCGGCCCGGCAGGATCGATCCTCCCGAGGTCAGGGACACGCGGATCCTCCCGAGGTCAGGGCCGCGCGGCCAGGAACCCGGCGCCGGGGACGCGCACCGGGGCCGCCCGGCTGTCGGCACCTCTGGCCCGGCGCCCTCTGGCCCGGCGCCCTCCGGCCCGTCGCTGCCGGGTCCGTGCCGCTGTCCCTCACACCGCCCAGGCGTACCGGTGTTCCGGGCGGCCCGTCTCCCCATACCGCAGGGAGAGGCGCAGGCGGCCGGACTGTTCCAGGAGCCGGAGGTACCGCTGGGCGGTGGAGCGGCTCAGGCCGGTGCGCCCCGCGACCTCGTGGGCCGAGAGCGGATGGTCCGCGTGGTGCAGCACCTCGCGGATCAGCTCCGCCGTCGGCAGGGAGTGGCCGCTGGGCAGTCCGGGGGCGGTCGTGGCGGTCCGCAGCGCCCCGAAGATCCGGTCGACCTGGTCCTGTCCGGTGCCCTCGGCGCCGTCCTCCCCGGCCCGGTCCACGGTGCGGCGCAGGGTCGCGTACGCGTCGAGTTTGTTCCGCAGGCTCGCGAAGGTGAACGGCTTCACCAGGTAGTGCAGTGCGCCGTGGCGCATCGCGGCCTGGACGGTGGCCACGTCGCTGGCCGAGGTCACCATGATCACATCGGTGTGGTGGCCGAGCTGGCGCATCCGGCGGACCAGTGAGAGGCCGGTCTCGTCCGGCAGGAAGTGGTCGAGCAGCACCAGGTCGACCCGGTGGCGTTCCAGCGTCGCCAGCGCCTGGGCGGCGCTGTGCGCGCGGGCGACGACCCGGAACCCGGGAACCTTCCCGACGTACGCCGCGTTGATCTCGACGACACGGAAGTCGTCGTCCACGACAAGGACGTCTATCAACGTGCTTCCTTCCCGTCCGTTTCCCTCCCCGTCGAATCCCCGCAGTTGTAGCGCGAGCAAAACGAGCACAACAGGGGTCAGTGAGCAGAAGTGTGTCTTGCGCCCACAAGGCTGCCGCTGTGCCCCGCGCCACATCTACGGTCCCGCTCCATGAGCACAGAGCAGAGGGGCAAAGAGCACAGAAGCCCCGACCGAAGCCCCGCCATCGAGTTGCTGAGCGCGAGCAAAGCGTTCCGTACGCCGTCCGGGGCGCTGCACACGGCCGTGCGGGACCTGGACCTGACCGTGGAGCGGGGTGAGTTCGTCGCCGTGGTCGGTCCCACCGGCTGCGGGAAGTCGACGACCCTGACCCTGGTCAGCGGCTTGGAGGAGCCCACCGAGGGCGAGGTCCTGGTGGCCGGGGAGCCGGTCGACGGCATCGGCGACAAGGTGGGCTTCGTCTTCCAGCAGGACGCGGTCTTCCCTTGGCGGACCGTCCTGTCGAACGTGATGGCGGGGCCGCGCTTCCGGGGCGCGTCCAAGGCGGAGGCCAGGGAGCGGGCCCGCGCATGGCTGGACCGGGTCGGACTCGCCTCCTTCGAGGACCGCTATCCGCACCAGCTCTCCGGCGGCCAGCGCAAGCGCGTCGCCCTCGCCGCGACCTTCGTCAACGACCCCGAGATCCTGCTGATGGACGAGCCGTTCTCGGCGCTCGACGTACAGACCAGGGCGCTGATGTCCGACGAACTTCTCGACCTGTGGTCCGGAACGGGTTCCTCCGTCGTCTTCGTCACCCATGACCTGGAGGAGTCGATCGCCCTCGCCGACAAGGTCGTCGTGATGACCGCGGGCCCCGCGACCGTCAAGCAGGTCTTCGACATCGACCTGCCGCGCCCCCGCAAGGTCGAGTCGATCCGGCTGGAGCCCCGGTTCATCGAGATCTACCGGGAGATCTGGGAGTCGCTCGGCGAAGAGGTCCGCATCACCCGGGAGCTGGGTGCCGCCGATGTCGCCTGACACGATCGCCGCAGCCCCGGTCAAGCCCGCCGAACGCACCAGGGCACGGGCGCGCGCCGCACGCAACCGGCGCTTCCTCGTTCACGGAAGCCGCGTCCTGCTGTTGGTCGCCGTGATCGCGCTCTGGGAGACCCTGGCCCGCACCAAAGCCATCGACCCCTTCAACTTCTCGATGCCGTCGAAGATCTGGGAGCAGATACGCGACTGGGCCGTGCACGGCACCGCGCAGGGCTCCCTTTGGGAGCAGATCTGGTACACGCTGTACGAGGCGCTCCTCGGCTGGATCATCGGCGTCCTGGGCGGTGTCGTCCTCGGCATCACCCTCGGCCGGATCCGCTTCCTCGCCGATGTCCTCGGCCCGTACATAAAGGTCCTCAACGCGATCCCGCGCATCGTGCTCGCGCCGATCTTCCTCATCTGGTTCGGGCTCGGCCCGGCCTCGAAGGTCGCCTCGGCGGTCGTGCTGGTCTTCTTCCCGGTCTTCTTCAACGCGTTCCAGGGCGCCCGCGAGGTCGACCGCAATCTGGTGAACAACGCCCGCATCCTGGGCGCGAGCAACCGCCGGGTCACCCTCCAGGTCGTCGTCCCCTCCGCCACGTCCTGGATCTTCACCAGCCTCCACGTCAGCTTCGGGTTCGCACTGATCGGCGCGATCGTCGGCGAGTACATCGGCGCGACCAAGGGCCTCGGGCTGCTCGTCGCCGCCTCGCAGGGGACGTTCAACGCCGCCGGTGTGTACGCGGCGATGGTCATCCTCGCGGTCGTCGCCCTGCTCACCGAGGGGCTGCTCACCTTCGCCGAACGCCGGCTGTTCCGCTGGCGGCCCGCCGAGCCCGGCGCCGAACGCTGACGGCTCCGCCCCGGACGACCGCCCTGGCCCTCCCCGTATGCCCCCCTCCACAGATCACCGGGACGTGATTGACATGCGCAGCAGCCACCACTTCAGCAGAATCCCCGCCGCCCTCCTGGCGGGCGCCCTGGCCGCGACCACCCTGACCGCCTGCGGCTCGGACGACTCGGGCTCCGGCTCGTCCAACAAGGTCAAGATCATGGTCGGCGGCTTGGACAAGGTCATCTATCTGCCCGCGATGCTCACCCAGCAGCTCGGCTTCTTCAAGGCCGAGGGCCTGGACGTCCAGCTGCTGAGCGAACCCGCCGGGGTGCAGGCCGAGACCGCGCTGATCTCCGGCGACGTCCAGGGCGCCGTCGGCTTCTACGACCACACGCTCGACCTCCAGGTCAAGGGCAAGCAGGTGGAGTCGGTGGTGCAGTTCTCGCACGCGCCCGGCGAGGTCGAGATCGTCTCCACCAAGGCCGAGGGTGACATCGCCACTCCCAAGGACTTCAAGGGGAAGAAGCTCGGCGTCACCGGCCTCGGCTCGTCGACCGACTTCCTCACCAAGTACCTGGCGGTCCGCGACGGGCTCAAGACCAGCGACTTCACCCCGGTCGCGGTCGGCGCGGGACAGACGTTCATCGCCGCCCTGAAGCAGGGCTCCATCCAGGGCGGCATGACCACCGATCCGACGGTCGCCAACGTCCTGGACCAGAAGCTCGGCAAGGTCCTGCTCGACATGCGGACGCCCGAGGGCTCGCAGTCCGCGCTCGGCGGCCCGTACCCCTCGTCGAGCCTCTACATGAACGCGAGTTGGGTGAAGGGGCACCAGGAGACCGTGCAGAAGCTGGCGAACGCGCTGGTCAAGACGTTGCGGTGGATGTCGTCGCACAGCGCGGAGGAGATCGCCGCGAAGATGCCCGCCGACTACGCGAAGGGCGGCAAGGCGCTCTACGCGCAGTCGATCAAGAGCACCCTGCCCATGTTCACCAAGGACGGGGTGATGCCCGCGGGCGGGCCCGAGACGGTCGAGAAGGTCCTGAAGGCGTTCAACCCCAACCTCAAGAACGCGGACGTGGACCTGTCCAAGACGTTCACGACCGAGTTCGTGAACAAGGTCCCCAAGGGCTGACCCCACCCGCCTCAGCGGCCGGTCGCCCACTCGTAGCGGTGCTCGGGGCGGCCGGTCTCTCCGTAGCGCAGACCGAGCCGTACCCGGCCCGCCCGCTCCAGGAGCTTCAGATAGCGCTGGGCCGTCTGCCGGCTCACCCCCGCCCGCTCCGCGATCTCCTGCGTCGAGAGCGGGCCGTCGGCGGCGAGCAGCACCTGGCGCAGCAGCTCGGCGGTGGTGGGGGAGTGGCCCTTGGGCAGGTTGGGCTCGGTAGAGACCGAGAGGGCGCCGAAGATCCGGTCCACCTGGGCCTGTTCGGCCTCGCCGCCGCCGTCGAGGGTGCGGCGCAGCGCGGCGTACGCCTCCAGCTTGGTGCGCAGGCCCGCGAAGGTGAACGGCTTGACGAGGTACTGGAGCGCCCCCTGGCGCATCGCGGCCTGGACGGTGCTCACGTCGCGAGCCGCCGTCACCATGATCACGTCGGTGTGGTGGCCGAGCCTGCGCAGCTCTCGTACGACGGCGAGGCCGTTCTCGTCCGGCAGATAGTGGTCGAGCAGGACCAGATCGATGGGGCGCTGGGCGATGAGCGCGAGCGCCTCCGCAGCCGAATGCGCCTTCGCCACCACCCGGAAACCGGGAACTTTCTCGGCGTACGCGGCATTGATGTCGGCGACCCGCCGGTCGTCGTCCACGACGAGGACGTCGATCATCGCGCCTCCTCGCTCAGTACGGTGACGTCCTGCGGGACGATCAGGCTGTCGGGGGTCGCGTCCGGCTCCCCCTCCAGGGCCTCGCTCAGCGCCTCCGGCAGCACGACGGTGAACTCCGCCCCGCCGGCCGGGCCCGTCGCCACGCGCGCGTGCCCGCCCTGCCGCTCGGCGAACCGGCGGACCAGGGCGAGTCCCAGGCCACGCTTGCCGTGGGCGGGCAGCTCCTTGGTGGTCCAGCCCTCGGTGAAGATCAGTTCGCGCTGCCCGTCCGGGACGCCAGGGCCGCTGTCGAAGACCCGCAGCACGGCCGTACGCCCCTCGGCGCGCAGGGTCACCCCGACCGAGGCGTCCGGAGTACCGGCGGCCGCGTCCAGCGCGTTGTCCACCAGGTTCCCGACGACGGTGACGATCCCGCGCGGGTCGACCAGCCGGTCGGGGAGCAGCGTGTCCGGGGTGATCCGCAGGGCGACCGCGCGTTCGGCGGCCACCGTGGCCTTGCCGACCAGCATCGCCGCGAGCAGCGGGTCGCGGACCTTCTCGGTGACCTGCTCGGCGGTGGTCCGGTGCACCCCGACGACCTCGGTGACGAACTCGACCGCTTCCTCGTGCATCTCCAGCTCCAGCAGGCCCAGCAGGGTGTGCAGCCGGTTGGCGTGCTCGTGGTCCTGGGCGCGCAGGGCGTCGATCAGGCCATGGGTGGAGTCCAGCTCGCGCCCCAGACGCTCCAGCTCGGTGCGGTCCCGCAGGGTGGCGACGGCGCCGCCGTCGTCGGTCGGCATGCGGTTGGCGACCAGGACGCGGTGGCCGCGCACCGTCAGAAGATCGGTGCCCGACACGCGGCCCGCGAGCACATCGGTCGTCCGTCCGGCGCCGAGCACCTCGTCCAGGGGGCGGCCCGCGGCCTCGGGGCCGACGCCGAGCAGCCGCTGGGCCTCGTCGTTGAGCAGCCGGATCCGGCCGCTCCGGTCGAGCGCCACCACGCCCTCGCGGATCGAGTGGAGCATGGCCTCGCGCTCCGCGAGCAGCGCCGAGATATCGGAGAAGGCCAGGTCACGGGTCTGTTTCTGGATCCGGCGGGAGATCAGATACGCGGCGAGCGCGCCGGCCGCGAGGGCGCCGCCCGCGTAGGCCAGCAGCCCAGGAATGGCGGCGAGCAGCCGGGCGCGCACGCTGTCGTACTCGATCCCGACCGACACCGCCCCCACGATGGCGCCGCCGGAGTCCCGCAGCGGCACCTTGCCGCGCGCCGAGCGGCCCAGTGTGCCGCTGTCGATCTCCATCACGTCCTCGCCCGCCAGCGCCTCGCTGGGGTCGGTGGAGACGACCTTGCCGATCTGCTCGCCGTCGGTGTGCGACCAGCGCACTCCGCGCCGGTCCATGACCACCACGTACTCGGCGCCGGTGGCCCGGCGGATCCGCTCGGCCTCGCGCTGCACCGGGCCGCCGGGGGTGGGCCGGGAGGCGACCAGGTCCGCCGCGATCTGCGGCTGCGCGGCCGTGGACTGGGCGATGGCGAGGGCCCGGCGCATCGCCTGGTCGTCGAGCTGGTGGCTGAGCGGGGCGAGGAACAGGCCGGTCGCGAGCACGGTGACACCGGCGGCGATGGCCAGCTGCATCAGCAGCACCTGGGAGAAGACGCGCTGCGGCCAGCCGAACCGCCGCCGTCCGGGTGCGGGCGTGCTGGGGACGGCACTCATGCCTATGCACGGTAGACGGCCCGGCGGCGCATTCGAAATCCGTCCATGGGCCGGTGAGGCTGCCGCCGGTCGCCTCGGCGCTGCTCTTCCCGTACTTCCAGGGCCCCGGCCACGGCCTCTGGCCTGGGCTCGATGCATACGCTCCGCTGCCGGGCGCCACGGCTGCGCCGCACCCTGCCCGGCTTCGCGCGGCGCCGCCCTGCGGCCGCGAGCGTGAATTCCCTATGCGCTTCTTATGTGCTTCTTATGCGCCTCTATTCGTTCCTCGTCCGTTCCTTACGCCTCAGGGATGTCCGCCTTGGCACGCACCAGCGTGTCGCGGGTGATCACGACGATCCGCTCGTCATCGGCACGCGCGGCGGTCAAAGGGCAGCTTGCCGTCCAGGATTTCGGTCACGTCCGTGCCGATGATGGCGAAACGGCCGTCGCTCAGCTCGAAGATGTCGGGGCATGTCTGCCCCGACAGGCTGCCGCGTTCTCGTGGGGAAACACCGACCCTGCGCAGGATATTCACCAGGGACCGTTCCAATGGCTCGGAGGAGTCTGGGTCGTAGGACAGAGAACCAGACTCGCGCAGGCTGCGGTAGATCCCCATGGAATTGGTGAGGATTACCTCAACTGGCTGATGTTTTGCACGATCTCGTCGACACGCCGGCCGAGCCGTGCCTCCTGCGAGTCCTCCTGGAGTACGGCCCGGTGCTGCCGGGTGAACTCCCAGTATTCGCGGAAAATAGGACTGCGGCAGATGACACGCAGATGTCCGCCGACCTCGCTCTCGCTCGTCGAACCGGTCCGGTACGCGTGCAGCACATTGCTGTAGAGCGCGTTGGCGTAGAGAAACTGCCGCTGTTTCACCGGGGGCACATCCTCCTCGAACGTGTCCAGGACGGCTGCCAGCTCGGGGTCGTCCATGGCCTTGCTGAGCAGGTCGAAGTGGAGCCGGTGCTGGTGGGTGAGGGTGATCCGGCGGGCCAGCAGCCGGTGCTGAAGGGCGAGTCCCGCGGCGCCCCCGGCGACCGCGAGCCCGGCGAAGACGCCGCCGGCGGAGGCCCCGCCGGCCGCCGGGGCGATCGCGTGAAACCCGGCGCCGAGCGCCAGGCTGAGGACGGCGGCCAGCGCCACGGCGCCCGCCGCGAGCGCCGCCGTCGCCGCCGTGCCGTCGTGCTGTCCGATTCCGATTCCGATTCCGGTTCCGGTTCCGGTTCTGTGCTGGCTGGTCATGTCTCTTCTCCCGTACGACTGTTACTGCTGTGGGGGAGTGGGCGGCCCCGGGGTGGTCCTGATCTCCTCGTCGATCAGCTCTGCCAATTTCCTTTCGTGGCTGTCCCCGGGGAGAGCGAATTTCGCGCCCCTGGAGAGTGCCCAGTACCGAAGATAGGGCTCACTGCTCCGTAATGACCGTGCGTGTACGCGCAGTTCGTCGTCGGAATAGCTGCCCCACTGGCGGGCGAGCAACAGGTGCCCGAACGTCAGGTTGGCGAACAGGTACTGTCGCTCCTCCTCGTGAGGGATACCCGGAAAGCCGTTCCACACTGCCGCCAGCGACGGATCGTCCATGGCCATCCGGGTCAGCTGGACATGCAGCGAGCGCATATTCGCCTCGGCGCTTCGGTGCAGTTCCTGGCGGGACTGGGTCAGTTCCTCGCGCTGGTCGGCGAGTTCGCGCCGCTGCAGACGCAGTTCCTGGTATTGGAACAGCAGCGCCACCACGAGTATGAGGAATGCCAGGCCGGAGAAGACGGCGCTCGCGGCGCCGAAATAGTTCCCGATCTGGCTGCGGCCCTCGGCGCGGTCAAGGCTGCCTTCGCGCCGCTGGACGCTGTCGATGAGCCAGCCGCTGACCAGGACGGCGGCGGCGCTCACCAGGGCGGTTCCGGCGAGCGTGGCGGCCGTCCAGAGGGCGAACTTCGCGGTGGAGCGGAGTGGGCGCAGTGAGCGGAGTGAGCGGAGCCAGGCGGATGGGCTTGTCGATCCTGTCATGAGGCCTCCCGGGTGTGGGCAGTCAATCTGCCCGCGAGCCCCCCGGGCGACGCGCGGCCGGGACGGCGGGCGCGGGCGTTCCGGCCCCGTGCGGTGGGCGCTCGGGCGCGTGGGGGTGCGCCGGGTGGCGCCGTCCCGGGCGCTCGGTCCCCGGCCGGTCGCCCTCCGGCCGGTCGCCCTCCGGCCGCCAATATCCTGGAGCGGGCCGGGGGAGAACCCCCGCGCCCCGCCGTCCGCGCCCGCCCGCCCCGCGCCCCGCGTCCCGCCTGAGCCTGAGAGAGGTCCCCCTCGTGAGTCCGACCGGTCCGGCCCCGCAGATCCCCGTCGTCGTCCTCGCGGGCTTCCTCGGCTCGGGCAAGACCACCTTGCTCAACCACCTGCTCCGGGCCAGCAGGGGCACCCGGATCGGGGCGATCGTCAACGACTTCGGGGCCATCGAGATCGACGCGATGACCGTGGCCGGACAGCTCGGCGACTCGACGCTGTCGCTGGGCAACGGCTGCCTGTGCTGCGCCGTCGACGCGAGCGAGCTGGACGTCTATCTGGAGAAGCTGACCCGGCCCGCCGCCCGCCTCGACGTCGTCGTCATCGAGGCGAGCGGCCTCGCCGAGCCGCAGGAGCTGGTCCGGATGGTGCTGGCCAGCGACAACCCCCGCGTCGTGTACGGCGGGCTCGTCGAGGTCGTCGACGCGGCCGAGTACGGGGCGACCCGCGAGAAGCACCCCGAGATCGACCGGCACCTCGCGGTCGCGGACCTCGTGGTGCTCAACAAGACCGACCGGGTGCCGAGGCCCGCCCTCGACCGGCTGCGCGCGTCGCTGGGCGGGGCCGCGTCGGTGGTGGAGTCCGTGTACGGGCGGGTCGACCCGGAGCTGTTCTTCGACCGCAGACCGAGCGCCGAGCGGGTCGGGCAGCTGGCCTTCGAGGACCTGCTGGACGACGACGATCACGACGACGATCACGGCGGCGAGCGAGGGGAGGCGTGCGGAGAGGCGGCGTGCGCTCCTGGGTGCGGACACACGGCCCATCTGCACACCGCGTACGAGTCCGTCGCCTTCACCTCGGCCGTGCCGATGGACCCGCGTCGGCTGATGGCCTTCCTCGACAGCCGCCCCGAGGGCCTGTACCGCATCAAGGGGTACGTCGACTTCGGCGCGGCCGATCGGCGCAACCGCTACGGCGTCCACGCCGTGGGCCGCTTCCTGCGCTTCTATCCGGAGCCGTGGCCGTCCGGCGAGGAGCGGCTCACCCAGCTCGTCCTCATCGGGTCCGGGGTCGACGCCGAGGGCTTGCGCAAGGCGCTGGACGAGGCGGTGGCGACGGCCCCGCAGGGCACCCCGGACGAGCACGCCATGTGGGGCGTCCTGCGGTACGTACAGCGGGACGAGGCGGAGGAAGCGCCGGGCGCGGACGACTGACCGCGCTGACGGCCGACTGCGGGCCGGTGCTGCCGGTCGGCCACGGCCGGTGGGGACCGGCCGTCCGGTCCCCACGCCCCTGACGGGGCGAGCCCGCCCGACATGGGGCGCCGGCGGCGCCGGGTGCGGCCCAAGGCCGTCGGGCCCCCGCGCCCCTGAGGGGGCGAGCCCCTCGGCCGCGCGCGGCGGCGCCGGGCGCGGCCCGAAGCCGTCGGGCCCCCGCACCCCCGAGGGGCACGGGGGCCCGCGCCAGCCCCTACAGCGTCGGTCCCGCCAGCGCCGTCACCGTGTGGCCCAGCGGCGTGCCCGAGCCGTCGCGGCGGGGGTCCGGCTCGGGGAGCTCCGCCGGTGTGCCGTTGGCCTGGGCCGCCTTCGCCGGGGCCGCGCCCGCCCAGGCCAGGACCAGCATGTCCTCACCCTTCAGGAACCGCTGGCAGCGCACACCGCCGGTGGCCCGGCCCTTGCGCGGATACTGGTCGAACGGGGTCAGCTTGACCGTCGCCGCCGAGTCCCCGAGCAGCGTGCCGCGCGAGCCCGCCACGGTGAACACCACCGCGTCCGCCGCCGGGTCGACCGCGCTGAAGGCGATCACCTTGGCGCCCTCGGCCACCTTGATGCCCGCCATGCCGCCCGCCGGACGGCCCTGCGGCCGCACCTGCGAGGCCTGGTAGCGCAGCAGCTGGGCGTCGTCCGTGATGAAGACCAGGTCCTCCTCGCCGGTGCGCAGCTCCACCGCGCCGACGATCCGGTCGCCGTCCTTCAGGGAGATGACCTCCAGCTCGTCCTTGTTGGCCGGATAGTCGGGCACCACACGCTTGACCACGCCCTGCTCGGTGCCGATCGCCAGACCCGGTGACGACTCGTCCAGCGTCGTCAGACAGACCAGCGTCTCGTCCGCCTCCAGGGACAGGAACTCCGAGACCGGGGCGCCGCCCGAGAGGTTGGGCGCCGCCGCCGTGTCCGGCAGCTGCGGCAGGTCGATCACGGCGAGCCGCAGCAGCCGCCCGGCCGAGGTGACCGCGCCGACGTCGCCGCGCTGGGTCGCGGGCACCGCGGACACGATCACATCGTGCTTGGTGCGCCGCTCGGCCTCCGCGAGCGGTTCCGCGTTCGCCGTACGCGCCAGCAGGCCCGTCGAGGAGAGCAGCACCCGGCAGGGGTCGTCCGCGACCTCCAGGGGCACGGCCGCGACCGGCGCGCCCGCCGACTCCAGCAGGACCGTCCGCCGCTCGGTGCCGAACTTCTTGGCCACCGCGGCCAGTTCGGTCGAGACCAGCTTGCGCAGTTCGCTGTCCGACTCCAGGATCCCGGTCAGCTCGTCGATCTCGCCGGTGAGCCGGTCGCGCTCGCTCTCCAGCTCGATGCGGTCGAACTTGGTGAGGCGGCGCAGCGGGGTGTCCAGAATGTACTGCGTCTGGATCTCGCTGAGCGAGAAGTGCTCGATCAGGCGCTGCTTGGCCTGCGCCGAGTTGTCGCTCGACCGGATGAGACGGATGACCTCGTCGATGTCGAGGAGCGCGACGAGGAGGCCCTCGACCAGGTGCAGCCGGTCGCGGCGCTTGGTGCGCCGGAACTCGCTGCGGCGGCGCACGACCTCGAAGCGGTGGTCGAGGTAGACCTCCAGGAGCTCCTTGAGGCCCATGGTGAGCGGCTGGCCGTCCACCAGCGCCACGTTGTTGATGCCGAAGGACTCCTCCATCGGCGTCAGCTTGTAGAGCTGCTCCAGGACGGCCTCGGGGACGAAGCCGTTCTTGACCTCGATGACCAGACGCAGACCGTGCGAGCGGTCGGTGAGGTCCTTGACGTCGGCGATGCCCTGGAGCTTCTTCGAGCCGACCAGGTCCTTGATCTTGGAGATCACCTTCTCCGGGCCGACCGTGAACGGCAGTTCCGTGACGACCAGGCCCTTGCGGCGGGCCGTCACGTTCTCCACGGACGCCTTGGCGCGGATCTTGAAGGTGCCGCGGCCCGACTCGTACGCGTCCTTGATGCCGGAGAGGCCGACGATCCGGCCGCCGGTCGGCAGGTCGGGGCCGGGGACGAAGCGCATCAGCGCTTCCAGGTCCGCGTTGGGGTGGCGGATCAGATGGCGGGCGGCGGCGATGACCTCGCCCAGGTTGTGCGGCGGCATATTGGTCGCCATGCCGACCGCGATCCCCGTCGCGCCGTTGACCAGCAGGTTCGGGAACGCGGCGGGCAGGGCCACCGGCTCCTGCTCCTGGCCGTCGTAGTTCGGCGAGAAGTCGACGGTGTCCTCGTCGATCGACTCGGTCATGAGCGAAGTGGCGTCGGCCATCTTGCACTCGGTGTAGCGCATCGCGGCCGGCGGGTCGTCGTTGCCGAGCGAACCGAAGTTGCCGTGGCCGTCGACGAGCGGCAGGCGCATGGAGAAGGGCTGCGCCATCCGCACCAGCGCGTCGTAGATCGACGCGTCGCCGTGCGGATGGAGCTTGCCCATGACCTCGCCGACCACGCGCGCGCACTTCACATAGCCGCGCTCGGGGCGCAGGCCCATCTCGTTCATCTGGTAGACGATGCGGCGGTGGACCGGCTTCATGCCGTCGCGGGCGTCCGGCAGGGCCCGCGAGTAGATCACCGAGTAGGCGTACTCGAGAAAGGAGCCCTGCATTTCGTCCACGACGTCGATGTCGAGGATCTTCTCCTCGAAATCGTCCGGCGGCGGGGTCTTCGTGCTGCGGCGGGCCATCGCGGCTGCGGCTCCTTCACCAACGAGTTCTTCTTAGCGACCACCAACAAGGTCTGCTGCTGACGCCGACCATTGTGGACCGTCCCACTGACAACGCAGACCGCGACCCGGGAACTTCGCCAGGTGTCGGTGCGCTTGCATACAGTGGCAGGACTTCTTCACCGCGATCGAAGGGACGTACATGCCCATGGGTCACACGGCCACCGCCCAGGCCGGCTCCGGCGGCCTGACAGCGACCGAGCACCGGCTGGCCAACGGCCTGCGCGTGGTGCTCTCCGAGGACCACCTGACCCCGGTCGCCGCGGTCTGCCTCTGGTACGACGTGGGTTCCCGCCACGAGGTCAAGGGCCGCACGGGCCTGGCGCACCTCTTCGAGCACCTGATGTTCCAGGGCTCGCACCAGGTCCACGGAAACGGTCACTTCGAGCTGGTGCAGGGCGCGGGCGGCTCGCTCAACGGCACCACCAGCTTCGAGCGCACCAACTACTTCGAGACCATGCCCACGCACCAGCTGGAGCTGGCCCTGTGGCTGGAAGCCGACCGCATGGGCTCGCTGCTCTCCGCGCTCGACGACGAGTCCATGGAGAACCAGCGCGACGTCGTCAAGAACGAGCGCCGCCAGCGGTACGACAACGTGCCGTACGGCACGGCGTTCGAGAAGCTCACCGCGCTGGCCTACCCCGAGGGCCACCCGTACCACCACACGCCGATCGGCTCCATGGCCGACCTGGACGCGGCGACGCTGGAGGACGCGCGCGAGTTCTTCCGTACGTACTACGCGCCGAACAACGCGGTCCTCTCGGTCGTCGGCGACATCGACCCCGAGCGCACCCTCGCCTGGATCGAGAAGTACTTCGGCTCCATCCCGTCCCACGACGGCAAGCAGCCGCCGCGCGACGGCGTGCTGCCCGGCGTCATCGGCGAGCAGCTGCGCGAGGTCGTCCACGAGGACGTCCCCGCGCGCGCCCTGATGGCCGCCTACCGGCTGCCGCACGACGGCACCCGCGAGTGCGACGCCGCCGACCTGGCGCTCACCGTCCTCGGCGGCGGCGAGTCCTCCCGGCTCCACAACCGTCTGGTGCGCCACGACCAGAGCGCCGTGGCGGCCGGTTTCGGCCTGCTGCGGCTGGCCGGCGCCCCCTCGCTCGGCTGGCTGGACGTGAAGACGTCCGGCGGCTTCGAGGTCCCCGACATCGAGTCGGCCGTCGACGACGAGCTGGCCCGGTTCGCCGAAGAGGGCCCCACGGCCGAGGAGATGGAGCGCGCCCAGGCCCAGCTGGAGCGCGAGTGGCTGGACCGGCTCGGCACGGTCGCCGGCCGCGCCGACGAACTGTGCAGGTACGCGGTCCTGTTCGGCGACCCGCAGCTCGCCCTGACCGCCGTCGACCGGGTGCTCGACATCACCGCCGAGGAGGTGCGGGACGTGGCCCGGGCCACCCTGCGCCCGGACAACAGGGCGGTGCTGGTGTACGAGCCGACCGCCGCCGAAGCAGACGACGCGGCCGACGCCGACGCCAAGGGAGCAGAGCAGTGAGCGAGACCGGCGTGACCATGCAGTTCCACCCCCAGCCGGCCGCCGGCACCGCGCGTCCCTGGGCGTTCCCCGCCCCCGGCCGCGCCACCCTGCCCAACGGGCTCACCGTGCTGCGCTGCGACCGCCCCGGCCAGCAGGTCGTGGCCGTGGAGATCTTCCTCGCCGCCCCGCTGGACGCCGAGCCGGCCGGCCTGGACGGCGTCGCCACGATCATGGCGCGCGCGTTCTCCGAGGGCACCGACAAGCGCTCCGCCGAGGAGTTCGCCGCCGACCTGGAGCGCTGTGGCGCCACCCTGGACGCGCACGCGGACCACCCGGGCGTGCGGGTCTCCCTGGAGGTGCCGGTCTCCCGGCTGCCCAAGGCGCTCGGCCTGCTCGCGGAGGCGCTGCGCGCCCCCGCGTTCGCCGACGCGGAGGTCGACCGGCTGGTCCGCAACCGCCTCGACGAGATCCCGCACGAGCTGGCCAACCCGGCCCGCCGCGCCGCCCAGCAGCTCTCCCGGGAGCTCTTCCCGGCCACCGCGCGCATGTCGCGCCCGCGCCAGGGCACCGAGGAGACCGTCACCCGGATCGACGCCGGGGCCGTGCGCGCCTTCTACGAGGCGTACGTACGCCCCGCCGCGGCCACCGCGGTCATCGTGGGCGACCTGGGCGCCACCGACCTGGACGCGGTCCTGGCGGACACCCTGGGCGCCTGGACCGGCACCCCGGCCCAGGAGCGCCCGATGCCGCCGGTCACCGCCGACGACACCGGCCGCGTGGTCATCGTCGACCGGCCCGGCGCCGTCCAGACGCAGCTGCTGATCGGCCGGATCGGCCCGGACCGCCACGACCGCGTCTGGCCCGCCCAGGTGCTCGGGACGTACTGCCTGGGCGGCACGCTCACCTCCCGCCTGGACCGCGTCCTGCGCGAGGAGAAGGGCTACACGTACGGAGTACGTGCGTACGGTCAGGTGCTGCGCTCCGGCGCGGAGGGCACCGGCGCGGCCATGCTCGCCATCAGCGGCTCGGTCGACACGCCCAACACCGGCCCGGCCCTGGACGACCTGTGGACGGTGCTGCGCAAGCTCGCCGCCGAGGGTCTGACGGACGCCGAGCGGGAGACCGCCGTGCAGAACCTGGTGGGCGTGGCCCCGCTGAAGTACGAGACGGCGGCCGCCGTCGCCGGGACGCTGGCCGACCAGGTCGAGCAGCACCTCCCGGACGACTTCCAGGCGCAGTTGTACGCGCGGCTGGCCGACACGGGCACCGTGGAGGCCACGGCGGCGGTCGTCAGCGCCTTCCCGGTGGACCGTCTGGTGACGGTCCTCGTCGGGGACGCGGCGCAGATCGAGGAGCCCGTCAAGGCGCTCGGGATCGGTGAAGTCACCGTCGTCGCGGGCTGATTGAGCCTCCGCCAGGGCTGTCCGCCGAAGGCGGCCGGACGAGGCGGGCGGACGAGGCGGGCGAGGACCCCGGTGGCCCAGTGGCCGCCGGGGTCCTTCCTTATGTCCGTTTTATTGGGGAGGTTGCCTGTCTGTCATGTGGCGTGCGCTACAAAAAGACGTGTCTGTTTGGTGATTGAAAGATCAGCCGTCTAGCGTCAATCGCGCTGTCCGTCACCACCCGTCGCAGCCGCGGCACCGGACAGCGATCGCCGAGTCCCCAACTGGCGCGAGCCAGGGGAGCCGGGGACCCACTCAGTCCCTGGGGTGAATCGGACGCCTCCGCCCGCGGAGGGGCCCGTAGGAGACCTTCCTGCTCCGAACCCGTCAGCTAACCCGGTAGGCGAGATGGAAGGAAAGGACACCGCCACTTCATGGCGTTCACCCGTGCCACCGGGAAGCACCGTCGTCCGAGCGCCATGTCGCGCAAGAGCGCGAACATAGCGGGCATCGCCACTCTCGCCACCGCCGGCGTCGTGGGCACCCTCGCCTCCCCGGCCCTGGCCGCCGAGAACTCGGCGCCCGCCGCGGCCTCCGTCGAGGACACCGGCATCACCCAGGCCATCGTGATCGGCGACTCCCTCGCCGACCGCATCGACGCCCAGGCCGCCGCCCAGAAGCACGCCGCCGACAAGGCCCGCGCCGCCGCCGAGGCGAAGCGCATGGCCGAGGCGAAGGCCAAGGAGGAGCGTGCCGCCAAGGAGCGCGCCGCCCGCGAGGCCGAGCGCAAGCGCCTCAACTCCTTCGTCGCCCCGATCGACGGCAGTTACGTCTCCACCGGCTACAAGACCGGCGGCTCGATCTGGTCCTCCGGCAGCCACACCGGCATCGACTTCCACGCGGGCAGCGGCACCTCGGTGCACGCCGTCGGCCTGGGCACCGTCGTCGAGGCGGGCTGGGGCGGCGCCTACGGCAACAACATCGTCATCCGCATGAACGACGGTACGTACACGCAGTACGGCCACCTGTCGTCCATCGGCGTCTCCGTCGGCCAGCGCGTCGAGCCGGGCCAGCAGATCGGCCTCTCCGGCAACACCGGCAACACGACCGGCCCGCACCTCCACTTCGAGGCCCGCACCTCCCCGGAGTACGGCTCGGACATCGACCCGATCGCGTATCTGCGCTCGCACGGCGTCAACGTCTGACGCGGTCCGTCCGCACACTCCACCGAAGCCCCCGGCGCCCCGCGCCGGGGGCTTCGGCGCTGCCGCCGCCGTGCGGTGAGCGGGCCGTGGCCAAAAGATATGCATTGCATACGGCATGTCACAGGGAATTAACAGCCGCTGGAATAGAGTCGCCGAACAGGCGTCGATCGACCGCGTTTCGCGGGGATTAAGGCGGAGGTTCGGTCATGCGCATTCCGGCGCAATCGGTATGCACGGCAATCCGCGACGACATCGTCGCGGGACTCTTCGCGCGCGGCAGCCGGCTCACCGAGGAAGTCCTCGCCCGGCGGTACGGGGTCTCCCGCGTCCCGGTCCGCGAGGCGCTGCGCACGCTGGAGTCCGAGGGCTTCGTCACCACGCGCCGGCACGCCGGGGCGTGTGTCGCCGAGCCGACCGAGCAGGAGGCCGCCGACCTGCTCGAACTGCGCACGATGCTGGAGCCACTGGCCGCCTCGCGGGCCGCCGCCCGGCGCACCGAGGCCCATCTCAAGGTGCTGCGCGGCCTGGTCAGGCTCGGTCAGGAGCGCATCCGGCGGGCCCAGGGCGAGGATCTGCGCTCGCTGGACGTCTGGTTCCACGAGACGCTCACCCAGGCCTCCGGCAGCCCCGGCCTGATCGCGCTGCTCACCCAGCTGCGGCACAAGATCGCCTGGATGTATGTGGTGGAGCAGCCCGCGCTGCCCGCCGAGTGCTGGGCGGAGCACGGGGCGATCGTGGACGCGCTGGCACGCGGCGACGCCGAGCGGGCCAGATCGCTGGCCGCCCACCACGCCGAGCGCGCGTTTTCCGCCTATCGCCTGCGGCGCCCGGCGGACGTGAGGACTTCGCAACACGCCGTAAACACCGCGAGCGTCCGCGCTTAACGGCGTCGCCGTATACAAAGGAAGTGATTCTGCGGGGTGGATTTATGCTGCCCGAAATCGCCGCCGGAAATCAGTGACGTACACAAGGCTCCGGGCGGCCCGCGTAAAGCAAAGGAGCCGCGGACCCTGAATTCAGGGTCCGCGGCTCCGATCGCGAAGTGCGGTGACGCGCCGGCCCGGGCCGGGGTTCGCCGGCCGGGTGCGGTCAGACGGTCTCGGGGAGCTCCTCAAGGCCTTCCTCGACCAGCTTCGCCAGACGGTCCAGGGCCACCTCGGCGCCGTCCGCCTCGGAAGCCAGCACGATCTCCTCGCCGCCCTGCGCGCCCAGGCCGAGCACCGCGAGCATGGAGGCGGCGTTGACCGGGCTGCCGTCGGCCTTGGCGATCGTCACGGGGACGCCGGAGGCCGTGGCGGCGCGGACGAAGATGGAAGCGGGGCGGGCGTGCAGGCCCTCGGCCCAGCCGACATTGACGCGGCGCTCAGCCATGGTGATGCCCTTCGAAATCTCTGACGGTTGTCTAGACCAGTCTCTCATGTCCTGCGCGGTGCTCGTGCCGACCTCGGTCCAGGATCCGGCGGCCCTTCGGCCCTGGCCGCCTCTCCACTTGCCCCTACCTTGACCTGACCGCACCGGCCCCGCGACCCGTAGGCTGCCGGTATGCAGGCTCCGCAGGAGAAGACGCAGGACCCCGCGTACCCGGCCCACTGGGAGGCCGACGTCGTGCTGCGCGACGGGGGGACCGCGCGGATCAGGCCCATCACCACCGACGACGCGGAGCGGCTCGTCTCGTTCTACGAGCAGGTGTCGGACGAGTCCAAGTACTACCGCTTCTTCGCGCCCTACCCCCGGCTGTCGGCGAAGGACGTGCACCGCTTCACCCATCACGACTACGTGGACCGTGTCGGGCTCGCGGCGACGGTGGGCGGCGAGTTCATCGCGACCGTCCGCTACGACCGGATCAACGCCCAGGGCAGGCCCGCCTCGGCGCCGGCCGACGAGGCCGAGGTGGCGTTCCTGGTCCAGGACGCCCACCAGGGGCGCGGAGTCGCCTCCGCGCTGCTCGAACACGTGGCGGCGGTGGCCCGTGAGCGGGGGATCCGGCGGTTCGCGGCGGAGGTGCTGCCCGCCAACAACAAGATGATCAAGGTGTTCACGGACGCGGGCTACCAGCAGAAGCGTTCCTTCGAGGACGGCTCGGTCCATCTCACGCTCGATCTGGAGCCGACCGCCGAGTCGCTGGCCGTGCAGCGCGCCCGCGAGCAGCGGGCGGAGGCGCGCTCGGTGCAGCGGCTGCTCGCCCCCGGCTCGGTGGCCGTGATCGGCACCGGACGCGCGCCGGGCGGCGTGGGGCGCACCGTGCTGCGCAATCTGCTCGGGGCGGGGTTCACCGGTCGCGTGTACGCGGTCAACCGGGCCTTCCCGGAGGGCGGTTCGCAGGTCGACGGCGTCCGTGGCGTCCGCTCGCTCGGCGACATCACCGAACAGGTCGACCTCGCGGTCGTCGCGGTCCCGGCCGAACGGGTGCCGGAGGCGGTCGCGGAGTGCGGCGAGCACGGGGTGCAGGGCCTGGTCGTCCTCTCCGCCGGGTACGCCGAGAGCGGCGCGGCCGGGCGCGAGCGCCAGCGTGAACTGCTGCGCCAGGTGCGGTCGTACGGGATGCGGCTGATCGGGCCGAACGCGTTCGGCGTCATCAACACCGCGCCCGGGACGCGGCTGAACGCCTCGCTCGCGCCCGAGCCGCCGCAGCGGGGCCGGATCGGTCTGTTCACCCAGTCGGGCGCGATCGGGATCGCGCTCCTGTCGGGCCTGCACCGGCGCGGCGCGGGCCTGTCGACCTTCATCTCGTCGGGCAACCGGGCGGACGTCTCGGGCAACGACATCCTCCAGTACTGGTACGAGGACGCGGACACGGACGTGGTCCTGCTGTACCTCGAATCCATCGGCAACCCGCGCAAGTTCACCCGGCTCGCGCGGCGCACGGCGGCGGTGAAGCCGGTGGTCGCGGTGAAGGGCGCCCGCCACAGCGGCTCGACCCCGCCCGGCCACGCGGTCCCGGTGACCCGGGTCCCGGACGCGGCGGTCTCGGCGCTGCTGCGCCAGGCGGGCGTGATCCGGGTGGACACGGTGACCGAGCTGGTCGACGCGGGCGTCCTCCTGGCGGGCCAGCCGCTCCCGGCCGGCCCGCGCGTGGCGATCCTGGGCAACTCGGAATCCCTGGGCCTGCTCACCTACGACGCCTGCCTCACGGAGGGCCTGCGCCCGCACCCGCCCGTCGACCTGACGACGGCGGCCACCCCCGCGGACTTCCGCGACGCGCTGGCCCGCGCCCTGGCGGACGAGTTCTGCGACGCGGTGGTGGTCACGGCGATCCCCTGGGTGGGCGAGCCCGGCTACCCCGACGAAGCCCTGGCCACGGCCCTCCAGCAGGCCACGTCCACGGCCCCGGCGAAGCCGGTGGCGGTGGTCCACGTGGAGCTGGGGGGTTTGGCGGAGGCGCTCGCCAGCGCGGCGAGCACGGGGCGGCGGGGCACGGCTGCGGCCCGGTGGTCCGCTGTGCCCACCCTCCCCCAAGCTCTCGGCTCCGCCAGAGCAGGGGGGACCGCCATCGCCCCAGCGGAACGACTGCCCACAACGGACGGCAACGATCAGGCGCGGCGGGGCGGGGCGACTGCCCCCGAGGCGGCCCCGGAGCAGAGCCTCCAGGGGATGCAGGGGCGCACCCCCGCCGACGGCACGGGCGTGGCCCCCACGGTGATGCCCGGGGCGCAGCCCCAGCGGGGTGCAGGGGCCGCAGGCCCCGTCGGGGTTCCGGGGCGGAGCCCCGAGGGGGTGCAGGGGCGCAGCCCCGTCGGGGGTTCGGGGGCGCAGGCCCCGAGGGTTTCCGCTCACCTCACCCCGCCCCCACCCCCGGAGGGTCTCGGGAAGGGGCGGGGCGGGGGACAAGCCCCCAGCCCTGACGTACCCGCACCCGAACCCTCCGCCCACCCCCACCGCATCCCCGCCTACCCCGCCGCGGAGCGCGCCGTACGCGCCCTGGCGGAGGCCGTCCGGTACGGCCAGTGGCGGCGGCAGGCAGCCGAGCAGGGCCGGGTGCCGGAGTACGACGACATCGACGAGGCCGCGGCCGCCGCCGACATCGAGCGGCTGCTCGGGGACGCGGACCCGAGGGGCACGACCCTCGCCGCCGAAGAGGCGGGGGCACTCCTCGGCCGCTACGGCATCCCCGTGCGCCCAGCCCTGCCCGCGCCCCACCCCGACGCCGCCGTCACGGCCGCCGCCCGCCTCGGCTACCCCGTGGCCCTCAAGACCACCGCCCCGCACCTGCGCCACCGCCCCGACCTCGGCGGCGTCCGCCTCGACCTCGCCGACGAGGAACAACTGCGGCGCGCGTACGCCGAGTTGACGCAGGCCCTCGGCAAGCCCGAGGAGCTGCGGCCGGTCGTCCAGGCGATGGCGCCGCGCGGCGTGGACACCGTCGTGCGCGCCGCCATCGACCCGGCCGTCGGCGCCGTGCTCTCCTTCGGCCTCGCCGGAGCCGCCTCCGAGCTGCTCGGCGACACCGGCCACCGGCTCGTCCCCGCCACCGACCGGGACGCCGCCGAGCTTGTCCGGTCGATCCGGACCGCACCCCTGCTCTTCGGCTGGCGGGGCTCCGCACCGGTGGACACGGCGGCCCTCGAAGAGCTGCTGCTGCGGGTCTCGCGCCTGGTCGACGACCACCCGGAGGTCGTCGCCGTCTCCCTGGAACCGGTCGTCGTGGCCCAGCACGGCGTGTCCGTACTCGGCGCGAGCGTCCGCCTCGCACCCCCGCCGCCCCGCTCCGACCTGGGCCCGAGGCGCCTGCCCAGCTACTGAAACGATCGGGCCCCGGGGCCCCGTAGGATGGAGCCCATGGCGAAGACCGGCACGATGACCCAGGGGCTGCGCGCGGCGATCGAGCGCAGCGGCTACTACCCGGCCCTTGTGGCCGAGGCGGTGGAGGCAGCCGTCGGTGGTGAGCCCATCGCGTCGTACCTGGTCCACCAGGAGACCACCTTCGACGCCAACGAGGTGCGCCGCCACGTGACGGTCCTGGTTCTGACGGGCAACCGTTTCATCGTCAGCCACACCGACGAGCAGAACGCCGACACCAGCTCCCCGACGCCGTACGCCACGACCTCCACCGAGTCCGTGAAGCTCGACCGGATCTCGTCCGTGGTCGTCAGCCGCGTGGTCGCCAACCCCGAGTCGTACACCCCGGGCACCCTGCCCCGCGAGGTCGTCCTGACCATCGGCTGGGGCGCCGTCTCCCGTATCGACCTGGAGCCCGCCGCCTGCGGCGACCCCAACTGCGACGCCGACCACGGCTACACCGGCAACGCCACCGCCGACGACCTGAGCCTGCGCGTCAGCGAGGCCGGGGACGGCCCGGACACCGTGCGCCAGACGCTCGACTTCGCCCAGGCGCTCTCCGAAGCCACCGCGGCCACCGCCCGCTGATGGCCCAGCCCGCCTGGCAGGACCCGGAACCCCTCGCCCTCGACACCGCCCCCGTGCCCGAGTACGGCAGCGGCTCGCTCGCCGATCTGCTGCCCACCCTCTCGGCCGGCATGGGCGTGCCCGGTGTGAGCGCCACCATCCCCGAGCTGGCCCCGGCCGACCGGAACTGCGTGTTCCTGATCGACGGGCTCGGCTGGGAACAGATCAAGGCCCACCCCGACGAGGCGCCCTATCTGCACGGGCTGCTCGCCACCTCGCGCGGCGGCACCGGACGGCCGATCACCGCCGGGTTCCCGGCCACCACCGCCACCTCGCTCGCCTCCGTCGGCACCGGCCTGCCGCCCGCCGCGCACGGCCTGCCCGGCTACACCGCGCGCAATCCGGAGACCGGCGAGCTGATGAACCAGCTCCGCTGGAAGCCGTGGACCGACCCGCACGTCTGGCAGCCGTACCCCACGGTCTTCCAGCTGGCCGACGCGGCCGGCGTGCACACCGCCCAGGTGTCCTCGCCGACCTTCCAGCACACCCCGCTCACCAAGGTCGCGCTCAGTGGCGGAACGTTTCATGGCCGGCTGACCGGCGAGGACCGCATGGACCTGGCCGCCCACCAACTGGCCGCCGGGGACCGCTCGCTGGTCTACACGTACTACAGCGAGGTCGACGGCAAGGGCCACCGCTTCGGTGTGGACTCGGACGCCTGGCGCGGCCAGTTGATGTACGTCGACCGGCTGGTCCAGCGCCTGGCCGAGCAGCTGCCGCCGCGCTCCGCGCTCTACGTCACCGCCGACCACGGCATGATCGACATCCCCTTCGACGAACAGTCCCGCATCGACTTCGACGAGGACTGGGAGCTGCGCGCCGGAGTGGCCCTGCTCGGCGGCGAGGGCCGGGCGCGCCACGTGTACGCGGTGCCGGGCGCCCAGGCCGACGTGCTCGCCGTCTGGCGCGAGGTGCTCGGCGAGCAGTTCTGGGTGGCGAGCCGCGACGAGGCCATAGCGGCGGGCTGGTTCGGGCAGCCGGGCGCCTGCGACGAGCGCGTGTACGGGCGGATCGGCGACGTCGTCGCGGCCGCGAGCGCCGATGTGGTGATCACCGCCTCGCAGAACGAGCCGCACGAGTCCGCGATGGTCGGCATGCACGGCTCGATGACCCCCGTCGAGCAGCTCGTGCCGCTCCTCGAAGTACGCTCGTAACCCTCCCGCACCTCCCCCTGTCTCCTGTACGCGGACGCGTGCGCAGATCCGAAAGGCCGTCACCTTCCCATGCCCGAGCTGGTGTTCTTCTCCGGAACGATGGACTGCGGAAAGAGCACCCTCGCTCTTCAGATCGAGCACAACCGCTCCGCGCGCGGCCTCCAGGGCATGATCTTCACGCGGGACGACCGCGCGGGCGAGGGCAAGCTGTCCTCCCGGCTCGGCCTGGTGACGGACGCCGTCGAGGCCGCCGAGGGCTTCGACTTCTACGCGTACCTCGTCGCCCACCTCTCCAAGGGCGGCCGCTGCGACTACGTGATCGCCGACGAGGCGCAGTTCCTCGCGCCCGGTCAGATCGACCAGCTCGCCCGGGTCGTCGACGACCTCGACCTGGACGTCTTCGCGTTCGGCATCACCACCGACTTCCGGTCCAAGCTCTTCCCCGGCTCCCAGCGGCTGGTCGAACTGGCCGACCGCGTCGAGGTCCTCCAGGTCGAGGCGCTCTGCTGGTGCGGGGCGCGGGCCACGCACAACGCCCGTACCCGGGGCGGCGAGATGGTCGTCGAGGGCGCGCAGGTCGTGGTCGGGGACGTCAACCAGTCCGAGGACGAGATCGGCTATGAGGTGCTCTGTCGGCGCCACCACCGCCGGCGGATGACGGCGGCGGCAGCGCGGGCGGCGGCGCTGTCGCCGGACGTGCTGCCGGTCGACGCGTAGCGCTCCGGGGGCCCGGATTCCGTCTGCGGGCCGGTGGGGGCCGGGCGCGCCCGCGCGGCGGAGCCGCATGTGTCACAGCCCCGCGCCCCTGAAGGCCGACCCGGTCGGGCCGGATCAATCGTGCGACCGGACCACCGTGAACACCGCCCCCTCCGGGTCCGTCACCGTCGCCGTGCGGCCGCTCTGGTCCTCGTGCGGGGGTCTGAGCACCTGGCCGCCCAGCTCCGTGACCCGGGCCGCCGCCTCGTCCGTGTCCGCGACCTCGAAGTACGTCATCCAGTGCGCGCCCTTGTCCCGCGGCAGGGCGTGGCCCACGCCGTGCAGCGAGCAGACCGGGCGCCCCTCGATGTGCAGCGTCACGTGGTCGAGGTCGGGCGAGTCCAGCGTCTGCTTCTCGTAGCCGAACAGCGACTCGTAGAACTTGCCGACGGTGGACGTCTCGCGGGTCACCAGCTCGTTCCAGACGGGCGTGCCCGGGGCGCCCGCCACCATCGTGCCGACGTGCGCCTGGGCCTGCCAGGCGCCGAAGACCGCGCCCTCCGGGTCCGAGGCGATCACCAGGCGTCCGGCGTCGCCCGCGTCGAGCGGACCGACCCCGACCGTGCCGCCGCAGTGCCGGATCGTCTCGGCCGTCGCGTCGGCGTCGTCGGTGGCCAGATACGTCGTCCAGGCGATCGGCAGATGGCGGTCGGGCGGAAGCTGCCCGATGCCCGCGACCTCGGCGCCGTCGAGCAGCGCCCGCACATAGGGGCCGAGCGAGGCGGGCCCCGGCCGGAACTCCCAGCCGAACAGCGCCGCGTAGAACTCCTGGGTGGGAGCCAGACCGTGCACCATGAGGCTCACCCAGCAGGGTGTGCCGGGCGTGCGCCGGGTCTCTGCCTGGGACATCGTGACTCTCTCCTCGGACCATCGCTGTGAGAACGCGCCCTGAAGAGGCGGGCGGTCGGGCCGCGCCGACGCCCACCCCTCGCAGATGCTTGCACCACCGACGGCCAAGCGCGCCCCGGCCGCGCCGCTTTTGGCGCGTTCCCGCAGGAGGATGCCCGCTTTGGTATTTCTCACCCTTTTCGCTCCTGTTACGTGGCGCCGCGTGCTGCGCGAGGATGGCCCCATGAACGCCATCATCAGCGCACCCGAACTGGCGCACGAGCTGGCCGGGGCCCGCCCTCCGGTCCTCCTGGACGTCCGCTGGCAGCTCAGCCTGGCGACGGCGGCCGGCGCCGTCCCCTTCGACGGCCGGGCCGCGTACGAGGCCGGGCATCTGCCCGGCGCGGTCTTCGTCGACCTCGACGCGGAACTCGCCGGGCCGCCGGGCGCCGGTGGCCGCCACCCGCTGCCCGATGTGGCCGAGTTCGGCGCCGTGATGCGCCGCGCGGGCGTGTCGGCCGGGACGCCGGTGGTCGTCTACGACGGCGGCCAGGGCTGGGCGGCCGCGCGCGCCTGGTGGCTGCTGCGCTGGACGGGTCACCGGGACGTCCGCGTCCTCGACGGCGGCCTCGCCACCTGGACCGGCGCCCTGTCCACCGACGTCCCCGAGCCCGCCGAGGGTGACTTCGCCCCCGAGCCCGGCGCGGTGGGCCTGCTGGACGCGGACGGGGCGGCCGCGCTGGCCCGCTCCGGACTGCTGCTCGACGCCCGGGCGGGGGAGCGGTACCGGGGCGAGGTCGAGCCCATCGACCGCGTCGGCGGCCACATCCCGGGCGCGGTCTCCGCCCCGACCACCGAGAACGTGGGCCCCGACGGGCGCTTCCTGGCCCCCGAGGTGCTTGCCGAGCGCTTCAAGGCCCTGGGCGCCTCGGGCACCGAGGTCGGCGTTTACTGCGGCTCCGGGGTCTCCGGCGCCCACGAGGTGCTGGCCCTGGCGGTCGCGGGCATCCCCGCCGCGCTCTACGCCGGGTCCTGGTCGCAGTGGTCCTCGGACGAGTCGCGCCCGGTCGCCACGGGCCCCGACCCGCAGTAGCGCGCACCGAGGGGCCCGCGCTCGGCGCGGGCCCCTCGGCTCGTAGCCCTGTGCGAGGCGTCTCCACGGACGAGACGTCCTGCTCCTGGTGCTTGCTACTCCTGCTTCTTGCGACGCGTGCCGAAGACGATCTCGTCCCAGCTCGGCACCGCCGCCCGCCGCCCGGGCCGCACGCCGTCCGCCTCGGCCTGGCGGTCCGTGGTGCCGGTGAGGCGGTCGCGGTGGCCGGTCACCGAACGGGGCATCAGGACGTCCGCGTACGCCGCGCCGGCGCCCGCCGACGCCGCCGGTGCGGGCGGCTCCTCGACCTCGGGCTCCGCCTCGGGCTCGCTCGCCGGGGGCTCCGGCGGCGCGGCGGGCCGCTCAGGCACCACCATGTCGCCCCGGAAGCTCGGCACGGCCTCCAGCAGGCTGGTGAGCGAGTCGCTCTCGTCCGGCGCGGGCTCCGGTGCGGGCGCCGTGGGGCGCTCCAGCTGCCGGTCCAGGGCGCGGTCCAGCGGCCGGTCCCGGGGCAGTCTGGCGATCCTCGGCACGAACGGGAAGCTCGGCTCGGGGGTGTCGTCGGTCTCGCCGATCAGCGAACGGGCCTCGTCGTCGACGGCCTGGACGAGCCGGCGCGGCGGGTCGTAGGTCCAGCTCGCGGCGTGCGGCTCGGTGGCCACCCGGTAGACGAGCAGGACTTCCCAGGTGCCGTCGTCGCGGCGCCAGGAGTCCCACTGGACGCTGTCCTTGTCGGCGCCGCGCAGCAGCAGCCGCTCCTGGACGGCCTCGCCGAGCTGGGGGCCGGTGTTCTCGCCGGGACGCCGCACGGGGGTCTTGCGCGCCCGCTCGGCCATGAAGGCGCGCTCCGCGAGCACCGGGCCCTCGAAGCGCCGGACCCGGTCGACCGGGATCCCGGCGAGCTGGGCGACCTCCTCGGCCGAGGCACCCGCCCGTATCCGCGCCTGGATGTCGCGAGGCCGGAGGTGGCTTTCGACCTCGATCTCGATCTGCCCGAGCCGGGCGCGGTCGTTGCGCACGGCGGCGCGCAGCCGCTCATCGATCGGAAGCGTGTACTCCGTGCTGTCCGCAGCCTTGAGCACCAGTCGTGTGCCGTCGTTGGAGACGGCCACGACACGCAGTTCGGGCATGGGGACCTCCCGGGTGGTGCCTGCCGACGTCACCTGCGTCGCTGCTTCCGCTAGTCGAGTGTGGCCTGCCCGGGTGCAGCCTGCCACAACCTTGCCGAGTTGCCCGGCGTGTCGGGCATGGGCCCTGGAACGCCGTTATGGCACGGTTACCTGTTTGCAACGCAGAGTGACCGAAGTGGTCGCCCTGGACAGCAGGCGCCCGTGCGGTGCCGCGGCGCCGCCGGTTCGAGTGCCGCTTTCGGCCCCCTCCCGCAGAGCCCGGAAACCCGAGAGGGAGACCAGGCCCAGGGCTCGCCACAGTACTCCATTCGGGCCACCTGGGTGGACCGCCGCGCCGCCGAAGTTCTCCTGGGGGGCGGGAGTTGGACGCCGCGCGCCGTGCGTACACGTACTTCGTACGTGTCGTGGTTCACAGAATCGCCAGAAACGGAACTTTTCGCTTCGCCCATAGGTCCCCACTACGTACAAGCTGGCGGAGAAGGGCGAACAGAGGCTGTAGATGGGTGAGAAGCCGGATATCGGGACCAAACAGGACGAGAGGCGACTCGACCTGAGTGTGCCCCAGGTCGCGGGCAGCGCTCTCGCCGCGATCGCGGCCGCCGTGCTCGCCTCCAGACTCGGTGTCTACGGGACGGTCATCGGCGCCGGTGTGGTGAGCGTCGTCGCCACCTGTGGCGGCACGGTCTTCCAGCACCTGTTCCGGCGTACCGGGGAACAACTGCGCGATGTCACCGTCCAGTCGCTGCCCAGGGCGCGCCGCGACGCGGGCCTTCCGGTGTACGAGGACGCGCGCGAGGGCGAGTTCGGCGCGGCCACCGTCCACGGCACCCGGCTGCGGGGCTGGAAGCGGTCGGCGCTGGGCGCCGCCGTGGTCTTCGCGGTAGCGATGGGCGGCATCACGGCGTACGAACTGGCGTCCGGCGGCGAGCTGGGCGGCGGCGGGGGCACCACATTCGGCTCGGTCGTCAGCGGGAGCGGCGGCACGTCGTCGCAGAAGGACTCGGAACCCGAGCGGCGCGCCCCGCACACGCCCGGCACGGGAGCCGACGGCGGCACCGACGGGGGCACGCCCTCCTCGCCGGATCCCGGGAAGCCGTCTCCGGGGAAGTCCGACCCCGGGAAGGGGGCCGGCGGAACGTCCGCCACAGGCGGCACCACGGGCTCGGGAGGCACCACCCCGTCGCCCACGCCCAGGCCCTCCACCGGTGGTGGTCCGGGGGCGTCGGGCGGCACCCCCGGCCCGCCGCCCTCGCCGTCGCCTTCCAAGGACGGCGTGGCCACCGGCTCGGGCGGCGCCACCCCGGACCCGGACGCGGGAACGGGCTCCGGAGCGGCCCCGCCCGCCCCCTAGCAGGTCAGTGGGACATCAGGGGGACGTCAGTCCCCGAGCACCCGGCGCAGATACGCGTTGCCGAACAGCCGGTCCGGGTCGAGCCGGTCGCGCAGCGCCGTGAACTCGCCGAAGCGCGGATAGGCCTCGGCGAAGTACTCGGCGTCGCGGGTGTGCACCTTGCCCCAGTGCGGACGGCCCGCGTGCGCGGTCATGATCCGCTCCACGGCGGTGAAGTACGCCTGATACGGCGTGCCCTTGTACATGTGTACGGCGATGTACGCGGTGTCGCGCCCCGACGCCGTGGAGAGCGCGATGTCGTCGGCCGGGGCGGTGCGCACCTCCACCGGGAAGCTCACCCGCAGGTTCGACCGGTCGACCAGCGCCCGCACTTCGCGCAGCGCCCCCACCACGGCCTCGCGCGGCAGGGCGTACTCCATCTCCACGAACCGCACCCGGCGCGGACTGGTGAAGACCTTGTACGGAATGTCGGTGTACGTCCGGGCGGAGAGGGCGCGGCTGGACACCTTGGCGATCGCGGGGATCGTCGCGGGGACGGCCCGGCCCAGCGAACAGACGACCTGGAAGAGGCCGTTCGACATGAACTCGTCCTCGATCCAGCCGCTCACCCGTCCGGGCGGGGCGGCGGGACCGACGCTGCGGTTGTTGCGCTTGGTGTTGCAGTTGCCGGTGTGCGGGAACCAGTAGAACTCGAAGTGCTCGTTCTCGGCGTGCAGCGCGTCGAACTCCGAGGTGACCTTGTCGAAGGCCATCGGCTCCTCGCGCGCGGTGAGCAGGAACTCGGGCTCCACGGCGAAGGTGATGGCCGAGACGACGCCGAGCGCCCCGAGCCCGATCCGGGCCGCGGCGAAGACCTCGGGATTCTCCTTGGCCGAGCACTTCAGCAGCGAGCCGTCGGCCGTGATCAGCTCAAGACCCGTGATCTGCGCGGCTATCGACGCCGAGTCGCGGCCGGTGCCGTGCGTGCCGGTGGAGGTGGCCCCGGCCACCGTCTGCTCCATGATGTCGCCCATGTTGGTGAGCGAGAGGCCCTCGCGCGCGAGGACCGCGTTCAGTCGCTTCAGGGACGTGCCCGCCTCGACGGTCACGGTCATCGCCGTACGGTCGATCCCCCGGATGCCGGTGAGCAGATCCGGGCGTATGAGCACGCCGTCGGTGGCGGCGGCCGTGGTGAACGAGTGGCCGGTGCCGACCGCCTTCACCTTCAGACCGTCCTCGGCGGCCCGGCGCACGGCGTCGGCCAGCTCGGCCACCGAGGCGGGGGAGACCTCCCGCACCGGCCGGGCCGTGACGTTGCCCGCCCAGTTACGCCACGCGCTGCTGCTCGCTCCGCTCATCTGCTCCGAGCCCCTCCCGTTGCGGTGCCGGCCTGCGCAGCCGGCGGTACCCCAGGAACGCCACCGCGGCCGCGAGCGCTCCCGCCACGACGGGCACCAGATACCCCGAGCGCGCGCCCGCCGCGTCCACCGCCCAGCCGGCGGCCGACGAGCCGAGCGCCACACCGACCGCGAGCCCGGTACTGGTCCAGGTCATGCCCTCGGTGAGCTTGCTGCGCGGTACGTGCTGTTCGACGAGGGCCATGGTGGTCACCATCGTCGGTGCGATGGACAGGCCCGCGACAAAGAGCGCCACGGCCAGGAACGGCAGGCTCCCGGCCAGTTGGAGCGGGATCATACTCACCGCCATCGCACACATTCCCACCAGCCACCTCGTGGCAGGGGCGCCCTTGAGGCGCAGCAGCCCGAAGACCGCTCCGGCGAGGCAGGAGCCCAGCGCGTACACGGCGAGCACCAGGCTGGCCGCCGCCTTGTGGCCGCGCTCGTCGGCGAAGGCCACGGTGACCACGTCGACCGCGCCGAAGATCGCGCCGGTGGCGACGAAGGTGGCGACCAGGACCTGGAGCCCGGGAGAGCGCAGCGCGGAGCCGCCGGTGTGGTGCTCGCGGGGGTGCGGGACCGGCTCGGTGGCGCGCTGGGCGGTCAGCCAGAAGACGCCGACGACCAGGAAGGCGGCCGCGATCAGCGGGCCCGCCTCCGCGAACCAGGCGGTGGACAGCCCGATGGAGAGGATCGGCCCGACGATGAAGCAGAGCTCGTCGACGATCGATTCCCACGAGTACGCGGCGTGCAGGCTCTGCCCGTCGCCCCGGTAGAGCTCGGCCCAGCGCGCCCGGACCATCGAGCCGACGCTCGGCACACAGCCCGCGGCCGCCGCGAAGACGAACAGCGACCAGTCCGGCGCGCCCTGCTGGGCGCAGACGAGCAGCCCGGCCACGGCGGCCACCGCCGCGAGCGTGGCGGGCCGCAGCACCCGGCGCTGGCCGTGCCGGTCGACCAGGCGGGAGATGTACGGGCCGAGCACGGCGGCCGACATGGCGAGGGTCGCGGAGAGCGCCCCGGCCAGGCCGTAACGGCCGGTGAGCTGGGAGACCATCGTGACGATGCCGATGCCCATCATGGACAGCGGCATCCGCCCGAGCAGCCCGGCCGCGGAGAACCGCTTGGTGCCGGGGGCGGCGAAGATCGCGCGGTACGGACTGGGCATGGGGGCTCCGGCTTCCGGCTCAACCGTGTACTTAACGTTTAAAGCTTACGGTGTTGAACTCTACGGCTTCGGGCGTCGCGGACGCACGGGGTTTTCCGGGCTTCCCGGTGGCCCGGCTGTCAGTGGCGGATGGCAGGATCGGTGTCATGTCCGATCTGCGCGATCAAGCTCCTGGAGCGGCCGGCGAAGCGGCTCCGTACGACGCCCTGCTGCTGCTCTCCTTCGGCGGCCCCGAGGGCCCGGACGACGTGGTCCCGTTCCTGGAGAACGTGACGCGCGGCCGGGGCATCCCCAAGGAGCGACTCAAGGAGGTGGGGCAGCACTACTTCCTGTTCGGCGGGGTCAGCCCCATCAACGACCAGAACCGCGCCCTCCTGGACGCCCTGCGCCAGGACTTCGCGGAGAACAGCCTGGACCTCCCGGTCCACTGGGGCAACCGGAACTGGGCGCCGTATCTGACGGACACCCTGCGCGAGATGGCCCGGGCGGGCCACCGCCGCATCCTCGTGCTGACGACCAGCGCCTACGCGTCGTACTCGGGCTGCCGCCAGTACCGCGAGAACCTGGCGGACGCGCTGGCCGCGCTGGAGGCGGAGGGCATCGAGCCGCCCCGCGTGGACAAGCTGCGGCACTACTTCAACCACCCCGGCTTCGTGCGCCCGATGATCGACGGCGTCCTCGCCTCGCTGGCGGAGCTCCCCGAGGAGGTCCGCGCCGGCGCCCACCTCGCGTTCACCACGCACTCGATCCCGGACGCCTCCGCCGACACCTCCGGCCCGGCCGAGGAGCACGGCCAGGGCGGCGCCTACGTCCGCGAGCACCTGGACGTGGCCCGGCTGATCGCCGACGCGGTGCGCGAGGAGACCGGGGTGGAGCGGCCCTGGGAGCTCGTCTACCAGTCACGCTCCGGCGCCCCGCACGTCCCCTGGCTGGAGCCGGACATCTGCGACCACCTGGAGACGCTGCACGGCAAGGGCGTGCCCGCCGTCGTGATGGTGCCCATCGGCTTCGTCTCGGACCACATGGAGGTCCTCTACGACCTGGACACGGAGGCCACCGCCAAGGCCGCCGAGCTCGGTCTGCCGGTCGTGCGCTCCGCCACGGTCGGCGCGGACCCCCGGTTCGCCGCCGCCGTGCGCGAGCTGGTGCTGGAGCGGGCGGCGGCCGAGCGCGGGCAGAGCGTCGAGCGCTGCGCCCTGGGCGCGCTCGGCCCCTCGCACGACCTGTGCCCGGTCGGCTGCTGCCCGGCCCGCGCCCCCCGACCGGCCGCGGCCGGCGCCGACAGCCCGTACGCGTAAGGAGCGACGCATGACCGCGCACCACACCGACCAGGACGCCGAGAGCGCAGGTCAGACCGAGAGCGCCGGGCAGACCGAGCAGGCCGAGCACGCCGAGCACGCCGAGAACACCGAGCTGCTCGCGCTCGCGCTGGAGGCCGCCCGCCGGGCCGGCGCGCTGCTGCGGGACGGGCGCCCGGACGACCTGGGCGTCGCCGCCACCAAGACGAGCTCCATCGACGTCGTCACCGAGATGGACATCGCCGCCGAGAAGCTGATCACCGGCTTCCTCTCCGAGCACCGCCCCGCCGACGGCTTCCTCGGCGAGGAGGGCGCCTCCAGCGAGGGCACCAGCGGCATCCGCTGGGTCATCGACCCGCTGGACGGAACCGTCAACTACCTGTACGGGCTGCCGACTTGGGCCGTCTCCATCGCCGCCGAGCGCGACGGCGTGCGGGTAGCGGGCGTGGTCGAGGCCCCGATGCGCGGCGAGACGTACCACGCGGTGCTCGGCGGCGGCGCCTTCCTGGGCGAGCGGCGGCTGCGCTGCCGCCCGTCCGCCCCGCTGGAGCAGTCGCTGCTGGGCACCGGCTTCGCCTATGTGCAGTCGGTCCGGGCCCACCAGGCGTCGGTCGTGGAGCGGCTGATCCCGCGGTTCCGGGACATCCGGCGAGGCGGCTCGGCGGCGATCGACCTGTGCGACGTGGCGGCCGGGCGCCTCGACGCGTACTACGAGCGCGGGCTCAACCCCTGGGACCTGGCGGCGGGCGACCTCATCGCGCGCGAGGCGGGCGCCCTGACCGGCGGGCGCGCGGGCGACCCGGCCTCCCGGGAGCTGACCATCGCGGCGACCCCGGAGCTCTTCGGCCCGCTCCAGGCGCTCCTGGAGGAGCTCGGCGCCTGGCACGACTGAGCCGGCCCGCAGCCGTCCCCGGACAGCGGAGACCCCCGGCACCGTCCCGCGGTGCCGGGGGTCTCCTCCGGCGCGTCAGTGTGCCGCGGCCGCCACCTCGACGCCGTGTTCGGCGGCGAGGCGATGGAGATCGTCGAGCTCGGCCTGCTCGACCTCCGCGAGGAAGTCGTCGCCGGTCTCGCGGGCCAGCGTGAGGTCCGTCTCCGTGGCCCTGATGCGCTGCAGGAGTCCTGCGGTGAATGCGTCCATGAATGCGCCCCCTCGTCGTGGGTCGGTGGCGGTGGCACGGGGGTGTGCCGACGGTGGATCACGATCACGATCACTGGCAGCGGGTAGTGGCATGCCACATACAGGGCGTGATCGCGGATGTGCAGTCGTCCTCCCCCGGCCCGGTCTGCCAGAAACCTCAACTCGCGCGGCAATCCCGGGAATTCCCGGACGGCCCTGGAAGCCGCAGGTCGCGGGGTGCCTGGGCGGCGGCACCGTCTTACCGCCGGTTTATGGCCGTAAGGGGCAGGATGGAAGCACACAGTCACTGCTCCAGTGCCCACAGAAGGGCCCGTACGGGCTCAGGAACCGCCCGCGCGGGCCCTCGGGCGCCCGTGGGGCATCAGCGGCCCGCGAGGGCTCACAGGAAGGAAATGCGCCGTGCGCGTACTCGTCGTCGAGGACGAGCAGCTGCTCGCCGATGCGGTGGCCACCGGACTGCGCCGGGAGGCCATGGCCGTCGACGTCGTGTACGACGGCGCGGCCGCCCTGGAGCGCATCGGGGTCAATGACTACGACGTGGTCGTGCTCGACCGGGACCTCCCGCTGGTGCACGGCGACGACGTCTGCCGCAAGATCGTCGAGCTGGGCATGCCCACCCGGGTCCTGATGCTGACCGCCTCCGGCGACGTCAGCGACCGGGTGGAGGGCCTGGAGATCGGCGCGGACGACTATCTGCCCAAGCCGTTCGCCTTCAGCGAGCTCACCGCGCGCGTGCGCGCCCTGGGCCGGCGCACGACGGTGCCGCTGCCGCCCATCCTGGAGCGCGCCGGCATCAAGCTCGACCCCAACCGGCGCGAGGTCTTCCGCGACGGCAAGGAGATCCAGCTGGCCCCCAAGGAGTTCGCGGTCCTGGAGGTGCTGATGCGCAGCGAGGGCGCGGTCGTCTCGGCCGAGCAGCTCCTGGAGAAGGCCTGGGACGAGAACACGGACCCGTTCACCAACGTGGTGCGCGTGACGGTCATGACGCTGCGCCGCAAGCTCGGTGAGCCGCCCGTCATCGTCACCGTGCCGGGCTCCGGATACCGGATCTGACGGCGATGGCCACCACGCCCGCGCCACCCACGGCGCCACCGAAGCCGACCTGGGCCCCCCGGGGCGCCGAACCGCCCTTCCCGTGGGTGCGCCCGACCATCCGCATAAGGCTGACCCTGCTCTACGGCGGCATGTTCATGATCGCGGGCATCCTGCTGCTCTCGATCATCTACCTGCTCGCGGCGTCGGCTCTGCACACCGGCGGCAACCAGCCCTTCAAGCTCGTCGGCGGGCAGAACGTGACGGTGCAGAGCGGCAGCTGTCAGCTCCCCACCACCTCGGGCAACATCGCGGAGTTCAACGAGGCGATCGGTACCTGCATCGCCCAGCAGCGCCAGCACGCGCTCGACGACCTGCTGACCCGCTCGCTGATGGCGCTGGTGGGCCTGAGCGTCATCGCGTTCGCCTTCGGATACGCGATGGCGGGCCGCGTCCTGTCGCCGCTGGGCCGGATCACCCGCACCGCCCGCCGGGTGGCCGGGACCGACCTGACCCGGCGGATCGAGCTGGACGGCCCGGACGACGAGCTCAAGGAGCTCGCCGACACCTTCGACGACATGCTGGACCGCCTGGAGCGGGCCTTCACCGCCCAGCAGCGGTTCGTCGCCAACGCCTCGCACGAGCTGCGGACCCCGCTGGCGATCAACCGCACGCTCCTGGAGGTCCACCTCTCCGACCCCGGCGCGCCCATGGAGCTCCATCAGCTGGGCAAGACGCTCCTGGCCACCAACGAGCGCAGCGAGCAGCTGGTGGAGGGCCTGCTGCTGCTCGCCCGGAGCGAGAACGAGATCGTCGACCGCAAGCCGGTCGACCTGGCCGAGGTCGCCTCCCGCGCCATCGACCAGGCGCGCGGCGAGGCCCAGGCCAAGGGCGTGGAGATCCGCGGCGAGCGGGCCCTCGCGGTGGTCCAGGGCAACGGCGTGCTGCTGGAGCGGATCGCCCTGAACCTGGTGCAGAACGCCGTGCGCTACAACGTGCCGCAGGACGGCTGGGTCTCGGTGACCACCGAGCTCAAGGAGGGCCAGGCGGTCCTGGTGGTGTCGAACACCGGGCCGGTGGTTCCCGCGTACGAGATCGACAACCTCTTCGAGCCGTTCCGGCGGCTGCGGACCGAGCGGACCGGGAGTGACAAGGGCGTCGGTCTCGGCCTGTCCATCGCCCGGTCGGTCGCGCGGGCCCACGGAGGCCGTATCATCGCGGAGCCCCGTGAGGGCGGGGGTCTCGTGATGCGTGTCACCCTGCCCGTCTGAGATGCTTTTCGATGCCGTCGAGAAGTTCGCTTTGAGCGGAATTTTCGGGACCTGTTCCGAAGATATCCGTGTGTGATCAATCACAGGGGCAAATTTCCGGCCATCTACTCTCCGTGATCAAGGCTTCCCCCGGAAAACCGGGAAAAGTCCGGGTTTCCGGGGGGTGAGATCACGGGAAGTACACGGGGTGACGCCCGTGAAGTGCGACATTCGGACCGTGTACGGTCCCGATCGCCATCCAAGACGATCACTCTTGAGGAGTGCGGCTGGGTGTCGATTGAGTAACAGACCTTGATGTGAGGCAAAATCTCCGCCTCGGGTCGGGCACAAGTCCGGCCTCTCACGCGTTACGTGCGCTGGAGACACCGCAACCACCCAGAGGGGGAGAGCGACATGGCAACGGACTACGACACCCCACGCAAGACCGATGACGACGTCGATTCCGACAGTCTTGAAGAACTGAAGGCCCGGCGGAACGACAAGTCCGCCTCGGCCGTCGACGTCGACGACTTCGAGGCCGCGGAGGGCATGGAACTGCCCGGCGCGGACCTTTCCAACGAGGAACTCGCCGTCCGCGTCCTGCCCAAGCAGGCCGACGAGTTCACCTGCATGAGCTGCTTCCTCGTGCACCACCGCAGCCAGCTGGCCCGGGAGAAGAACGGCCAGCCGATCTGCCGCGACTGCGACTGATCAGGCAGGGCCGTGACAGGCAGGGCAGGCGCTGAACCGCCCCGGAAGCGACCGTTCCGGCGAAAGGGTGCCCCGGGTACGCCCGAGGCGTCACAGGGCGGCACAGGCCCAGCAGAGGGCGTCCAGACGCCCGCTGAGCCCTCCGCCCTCCCCGCGGTGAGCTCTGCCGCCCGTGCATATGAGGACGAGCGGGGCCGGCCGGCCTCGCTCGAAGCAGCACTGGACGACCAGGCGGGGCCCGCGGCCGGGGCCCGACGCCTGGACGCCCTGCGCCGAGCCGCCGCCACCAAGGGCGTCCCGGCCCTCAAGAAGGGGGTCCGCAAGAGCGGCGCGAGCGCCAAGGCCGGAATCGTCCACCTCGCCGACCGCGTCATCGAGATCGCCCCCCGCATTCCCGTCCGGGACCTGGCCACCCTGCGCGGGCAATTCCCGGGTCTCGGCCCGGAGGAAATCGCGGACAAACTGATCGCGGGCGCCGCGAACGCCACGTCGACGGTGGGCGCGGGCATCGGCGCCGCCGCGATGCTCCCCGTCCCGCCGGCCATGCCGGCCGAGCTGGCCGCCGAGATCACCGGCGTCGCCGCCATCGAACTGAAGCTCATCGCCGAGCTCCACGAGGTCTACGGGATGCGGCCGCCCGGCAATCTGATGGAGCGCTCCATGGCGTATCTGACGTCCTGGACCGAGGAGCGCGGCGTCCAGGTGACCAAGCCGGCGACCTTCAATGCGGCGCTCGGCGGCCAGATGAAGCGCGAACTGCGCCAGCAGATCATGAAGCGCATGTTCCGCAACCTGCCGAGCCTGACGCCGTTCATGGTCGGGGCGGCGGTGGGGGCGGTGATGAACCGGCGCGATACGAAGAAGGTCGCGGCGCATGTCCGCGACGATCTGCGCAAGCGGCAGGTGCCGTGGGATGCGCTTCCCTCGCTGCCTCCGCTGGAGCAGCCCGCCGATCCGCTGCGGCCCGGGGAGCTTCCCAAGGAGCTCGGGTCCTAGGGCCTGTCCGGTGGGTCCGGTCGGCTTCGGCGCGGGGTGCGTTTTCGGTGCTGGGGAGCGGGGGTCTGGTGCGTGCAGCTGCAAGGCGGAGGAGGGAGTCGACGCGGAGCGTCGGCGAGTGACGACAACGCCGCAGATGGGCGTGCCAGACCCCCGCGTGCCGGCCGGACCCACCGGACAGGCCCTAAGTGGCTCGTCGGAGGAGTTGTTCCTGGACAGCGGGCCGGTGGGGGCCGGTCGCGCGGTTCCCCGAGCCCCTAAAGACCGGCTGACCGCACCCCGTCCAGCGCCGCCTTGAGCGCCTGGGGGTTCCGTGTGGAGACGTAGGCGTACGGGGTCGGGTCCTCGGGGTCGGTGATCTCCACCCGTACCGCCGTCGGGATGTAGCTGCGCAGCAGCATGAAGGCGCGCGGGTCGGCCTTGTGCAGGCGCCAGGCCCGGGCCTCCTCCGCGTCCAGCACCTCGGGCTCGCCGAGCGCGGTCACCGGGATCCGCGCGTCGCCCGCCACCAGCGTGCCCGCCACGACCCGGATCCGTACCGAACCGTACGAACTCACCACCACCGCGGCCGCGGCCGTGCCCCCGATGAGGCCCGCCAGGAGCGGCAGACCGCCCAGCGGCAGCAGCATCAGCGCGCACGCCACCCCGACCAGGGCGGCGATCAGCCACCACGAGCGGGGGGCGGTGAGGCGTTCGGTGTACTGGGGGGCGTTCGGCTGCATGACAGCAAGCTTGGCACGGCGCGACCGGCGCCCGGGACCGCGGGTAAGGTCAGCGGCTGTGACTGCTAGATCTGCGTCCCTGACGCCCCCGGCCGACGCGAAGCCGCCGGTCCGGCACCCCGACGCGCCCGCCCCGGGCGAGCTGCTCGGCGCGCACTACGAGCACTGCTTCGGCTGCGGCGGCGGACAGCCCCACGGACTGCACCTGGAGGCGCGGGCCGGTGAGGGCGTGACCGTCACCGCCGAGTTCACCGTGCGCCCCGCGCACCAGGGCGCGCCCGGCCTGGCACACGGCGGGGTGCTCGCCACCGCGCTCGACGAGACGCTCGGCTCGCTGAACTGGCTGCTCCAGACCATCGCGGTGACCGGCCGCCTGGAGACCGACTTCGTGCGGCCCGTGCCGGTGGACACCGTGCTGTTCCTGGAGGCCGAGGTCGCCGCCGTCGACGGCCGGAAGATCTATTCCAGGGCGACCGGGCGGATAGGCGGCCCCGAGGGGCCGGTGGCGGTCCGGGCCGACGCTCTCTTCATCGAGGTGAAGGTCGACCACTTCATCGAGAACGGCCGTCCGCAGGAGATCCAGGCCGTCATGTCCGACCCCGACCAGGTCAGGCGCGCCCGCGCCTTCGAGGTGAACCCGTGACCCGTAACCCCGTAGACGTCCTCATCCGCCGAGTCGACCCGCAGGTGCCGATACCGGCGTACGGGCACCCCGGCGACGCGGGGGCCGACCTCGTCACCACCGAGGCCGCCGAACTCGCGCCGGGGGAGCGGGCCGTCCTGCCCACCGGGGTGAGTATCGCCCTGCCCGACGGGTACGCGGCCTTTGTGCATCCGAGGTCGGGCCTTGCCGCACGCTGCGGTGTCGCCCTGGTGAATGCCCCGGGGACGGTGGATGCCGGGTACCGTGGGGAGATCAAGGTGATCGTGGTCAATCTCGACCCGCGCGAGACCGTGCGGTTCGAGCGATTCGACCGGATTGCCCAACTTGTCGTCCAGCAGGTCGAGAAGGTCCGCTTCCACGAGGTGGCGGAGCTTCCCGGTTCGGCGCGGGCCGAGGGGGGCTTCGGTTCCACCGGCGGTCATGCCGCCGTGGGCGGCACAACGGGTGGGAATCGATACGCTTCGGTCGTATCCGACCGGGAAGGACAGTGACGTGTTCGGACGTCGCAAGAAGAGCGGATCCGCCGAAGACACGGCGGGCGAGGCCGAGCAGGTCGTCGACGGCATCGATGCTGAAGACGGCGACTACGCCGATGCCGACTACGCCGGTGACGCGGACGAGCCGCGCAGGGTGAACCTGCCGCCGGCCCCCCGGCCGGACGGCCCGTGGGACATCTCCGAGGTCTCCGAGCCCGGCGAGGGCCGGGTCGACCTGGGCGGCCTGTTCGTCCCCGGGGTCGAGGGCATGGAGCTGCGGGTCGAGGTCGCGGGCGACGCGATCGTCGCGGCGACCGTCGTGCTGCGCGACAGCGCCGTACAGCTGCAGGCCTTCGCGGCCCCCAAGAACGAGGGCATCTGGGGCGAGGTCCGCGAGGAGATCGCCTCCGGCATCACCCAGCAGGGCGGCATCATCGACGAGGTCGAGGGCCCGCTCGGCTGGGAGCTGCGCGCCCAGGTGCCGGTCCAGCTCCCGGACGGTACGAACGGGGTGCAGCTGGTCCGCTTCGTGGGCGTGGACGGGCCGCGCTGGTTCCTGCGCGGTGTGATCTCCGGCCAGGGCGCGGTGCAGCCGCAGGCCGCGGGGCTCCTTGAGCAGATCTTCCAGGACACGGTCGTCGTGCGCGGCGAGGGCCCGATGGCCCCGCGCGACCCGATCGTCCTGAAGCTGCCGGACGACGCGCAGATGATGCCCGACGGCGTCCAGCAGGAGGAGCAGGAGGGCTCGCGCTTCTCCGGCGGCATGGGCCAGCTCCAGCGCGGCCCGGAGATCACCGAGGTGCGCTGACCGCTTCCGGTCCTTCGGCGGGCCGTACCCCTTTGCGGGGTGCGGCCCGCAGGCGTTTTCGGGCCTCGCGCTCATTGCCCGGACGGGCGCCTCCTGCACATACTGGCGCGGCCGGGGAACAGACGTACGGGGGAGCGGGCATGAGCGAGAGCACCAGCGGGCGGGGCACGGCCGTCGCCGAGGAGCCGGGCACCGGCCCGATGGTCCGCGTCGAGGACCTGCGCCGCTCGTACGGAGAGGGCGCCGCCGCCGTGCACGCGCTGCGCGGGGTGTCCTTCGAGGTGCCGCGCGGCGAGCTCGTCGCGCTCAAGGGGCGCTCCGGATCCGGCAAGACGACGCTGCTCAACCTGGTCGGCGGGCTCGACCGGCCGGACGGCGGCCGGATCACGGTCGACTCCACGGACCTGGCGGACCTCGGGGAGGAGGGGCTGCTCGCGCTGCGCCGGGACCGGGTCGGCTTCATCTTCCAGTCCTTCGGACTGATCCCGATCCTGTCGGCCGCCGAGAACGTCGGCGTGCCGATGCGGCTGCGCAAGGCCGACCCGCGCGAGCGCGACGCGCGCGTGGAGCTGCTGCTCGGCCTGGTCGGGCTCGCCGACCACGCCCAGCAGCGCCCCGGCGAGCTCTCCGGCGGCCAGCAGCAGCGCGTCGCCATCGCCCGCGCGCTCGCCAACCGGCCCGCGCTCCTGATCGCCGACGAGCCCACCGGCCAGCTGGACGCCGAGACCGGGCTGGCCGTCATGGAGCTGCTGCGCGCGGTCGTACGCAGCGAGGGCGTCACCGCCCTGGTCGCCACCCACGACACCCAGCTGCTCGGGCTCGCGGACCGCGTCCTGGAGCTGAGCGACGGGCGGATCACCGACCACGGCTGACGGCCTGGGCCCCGCCCTCCGTGTCAGCGCCCCGCGTATCAGCGCGCCCCGTATCCGAGCCCCGCGTATCAGAATCGCGTCAATTCGGCAGCTCAGCCGGGCGCCCGGTCCGATTTGCCGGAATCGGTGGCCGTAATGTCGGCATCGGGTACGCAGCAGTTCTCTGAAAGACAATGGGGCCATGGCACGCGGCAAGCTACGGATCTACCTCGGCTCGGCACCGGGCGTCGGCAAGACGTACGCGATGCTGTCCGAGGGCCACCGGCGCGTGGAACGCGGCACCGACTGCGTGGTCGCCTTCGTGGAGCACCACGGCCGCCCCCGCACCGAGGTGATGCTGCACGGCCTGGAGCAGATCCAGCGCCGCACGGTCGAGTACCGAGGCTCGACGTTCACCGAGATGGACGTCGACGCGGTCCTGGAGCGGGCGCCCGCCGTCGCCCTGGTGGACGAGCTCGCCCACACCAACGTTCCCGGCTCGCGCAACACCAAGCGCTGGCAGGACGTCGAGGAGCTGCTCCAGGCGGGCATCGACGTGGTCTCCACCGTCAACATCCAGCACCTGGAGTCGCTGGGCGACGTCGTCGAGTCGATAACCGGCGTGCGCCAGCGCGAGACGGTGCCCGACGAGGTGGTGCGGCGGGCCGGCGAGATCGAGCTCGTCGACATGTCGCCCCAGGCGCTGCGCCGCCGGATGGCGCACGGCAACATCTACACGTCCGACAAGGTCGACGCGGCCCTGTCCAACTACTTCCGCCCCGGCAATCTGACCGCGCTGCGCGAGCTCGCGCTGCTGTGGGTCGCGGACCGGGTCGACGAGTACCTCCAGCAGTACCGGGGCGAGCACGACATCCGCTCCACCTGGCAGGCCCGGGAGCGGATCGTCGTCGGTCTGACCGGCGGGCCCGAGGGCCGCACCCTGATCCGGCGCGCGGCCCGGATGGCCGCCAAGGGCTCCGGCAGCGAGATCCTCGCGGTCTACGTGGCCCGCAGCGACGGGCTGACCTCGGCCTCGCCCAAGGAGCTGGCCGTCCAGCGCACCCTGGTCGAAGACCTCGGCGGAACCTTTCACCACGTCATAGGCGACGACATCCCCGCCTCCCTGCTGGAGTTCGCCCGGGGCGTCAACGCCACCCAGATCGTCCTCGGCTCCAGCCGCCGCAAGACCTGGCAGTACATGTTCGGGCCCGGCGTCGGCGCGACCGTGGCCCGCGAGTCCGGGCCGGACCTCGACGTCCACATCGTCACCCACGACGAGGTCGCCAAGGGGCGCGGCCTGCCGGTGGCGCGCGGCGCCCGGCTGGGGCGGGCCCGGAGCATCTGGGGCTGGCTGTCGGGCGTCGCGGGACCCGCGCTGCTCACCCTGCTGCTGACCAACGTCGACGCGGACCTCGGGCTCGCCAACGACATGCTGCTCTTCCTGACGCTCACGGTCGCCGCGGCCCTGCTCGGCGGACTGCTCCCGGCGCTCGCCTCCGCCGCGTTCGGCTCGTTCCTGCTGAACTACTACTTCACCCCGCCCGTCCACCAGATCACCATCGCGGACCCCAAGAACATCCTCGCCATCGCGATCTTCTTCCTGGTGGCGGTCTCGGTGGCCTCCGTGGTCGACCTCGCGGCCCGCCGCACCCACCAGGCCGCCCGGCTGCGCGCCGAGTCGGAGATCCTGTCGTTCCTGGCGGGCAGCGTGCTGCGCGGCGAGACCACGCTGGACGCGCTCCTGGAGCGGGTCCGCGAGACCTTCGCCATGGAGTCCGTGGCCCTCCTGGAGCGGGCGGGCGACGTCGAGCCGTGGACCCGCGCGGGCAGCGTCGGCCCGCACCCCGCGGCCCGCCCCGAGGACGCCGACGTGGACATGCCGGTCGGCGACCACATGGCGCTGGCCCTGAGCGGCCGCGTGCTGCCCGCCGAGGACCGCCGGGTGCTCGGCGCCTTCGCCGCCCAGGCCGCCGTCGTCCTCGACCGCCAGCGCCTGGTCGACGAGGCCGAGGAGTCGCGCAAGCTCGCCGAGGGCAACCGCATCCGCACCGCGCTCCTCGCCGCCGTCAGCCACGACCTGCGCACCCCGCTCGCCTCCATCAAGGCCGCCGTCACCTCGCTGCGCTCCGACGACGTCGACTGGTCCGAGGACGACGAGGCCGAGCTCCTCGCGGGCATCGAGGACGGCGCCGACCGGCTCGACCACCTCGTCGGCAACCTGCTCGACATGTCCCGCCTCAATACCGGAACCGTCCGGCCGATCATCCGCGAGATCGACCTCGACGAGGTGGTCCCGATGGCGCTCGGCGGCGTCCCCGAGGACAGCGTCGAGCTGGACGTCCCCGAGAGCCTGCCGATGGTCGCCGTCGACTCCGGGCTCCTGGAGCGGGCGGTCGCCAACATCGTCGAGAACGCGGTCAAGTACAGCCCCGCCGCCGTGCCCGTCCTGGTGGCCGCCAGCGCCCTCGGCGACCGGGTGGAGGTCCGGGTGGCCGACCGCGGCCCCGGCGTCCCGGACGACAGCAAGGAACGCATCTTCGAGCCCTTCCAGCGGTACGGTGACGCCCCGCGCGGCGCCGGAGTGGGCCTCGGCCTCGCGGTCGCCCGGGGGTTCGCCGAGTCGATGGGCGGCACGCTGACCGCCGAGGACACCCCCGGCGGCGGTATGACCATGGTGCTCACCCTGCGGGCGGTGCCCGGCCCCGCCCCGGTCGTCGCCGGCCTCTCCGCCCAGGTCACCTCATGACCCCCGGCCCCCGGGCAGCACGCCCCCGACAGAAAGCAGGATCCGCATGACCCGGGTGCTCGTGGTGGACGACGAGCCGCAGATCGTCCGCGCCCTCGTGATCAACCTCAAGGCGCGGAAGTACGAGGTGGACGCGGCCCCCGACGGGGCGACCGCCCTCCAGCTCGCGGCCGCCCGCCACCCCGACGTGGTCGTCCTGGACCTCGGTCTGCCCGACATGGACGGCGTCGAGGTGATCAAGGGGCTGCGCGGCTGGACCCGGGTGCCGATCCTGGTGCTCTCCGCCCGGCACACCTCCGATGAGAAGGTCGAGGCGCTGGACGCGGGCGCCGACGACTATGTCACCAAGCCGTTCGGCATGGACGAGCTGCTCGCGCGGCTGCGCGCGGCCGTCCGCAGGGCCGAGCCGGTCGGCGGCGAGGGCGCGGACGACGTGGTGACGGTGGAGACCGAGGGCTTCATGGTCGACCTGGCCGCGAAGAAGGTCAACCGGGAGGGCCGGGACGTACGCCTCACGCCCACCGAGTGGCACCTGCTGGAAGTGCTGGTCCGCAACACCGGCCGGCTGGTCAGCCAGAAGCAGCTCCTCCAGGAGGTCTGGGGCCCCTCCTACGGGACGGAGACGAACTACCTGCGCGTCTACATGGCCCAGCTGCGCCGCAAACTGGAGCTCGACCCCTCGCACCCGCGCCACTTCATCACCGAGCCGGGGATGGGATACCGGTTCGAGCGGTGAGCGGGGGAGGTCCGCGTGTCGGTCCGGGCGGTGAGCGGGCTGTGTCCGGGCGGTGAGCGGGCTGTGAGCGGCCGCGTGGAGGGGGGACCGCGGACGCCTCCCGTGTCGGTGGGGGCCGGTACGCTTTCTGTATGAGTGCTGACCTTCGAACCGAGAAGCCCGCGGGGCGTTTCCGCCGGATGCTCGACCGGCTGTCCACCTCGCTGGAAGAGCTGCACTCCGCGGAACTGCAGGAGGACACGCAGGCCACGGGGTGCACCCGCATCTCCGACTGCGACGACCGTCAGATCGTCAAGGTGACTGGTACCTTGCGGACGGTCACCCTGCGCCCGAGGGCGGGCGTCCCGGCGCTGGAAGCCGAGCTCTTCGATGGGACCGCCCCGCTGGACGTGGTGTGGCTGGGACGGCGCTCGATCGTGGGCATAGAGCCGGGCCGGAAGCTGATCGCCTCGGGCCGGATCTCGATGAGCCACGGCCGGCGGGTGCTGTTCAACCCCAAATACGAACTCCGACCGCTCGGACAGGAGTAGCCGGTGACGTCAGTCGACAAGCCGACCACCACGACCCCCGCCAGGCACGCGCGCACCGCACCGGACGCCGACGCCAAAGCCGTCACCGAAGCCGCGCTCTTCGAGGCGTTCGGTGGGATCCGGGGCATGGTGGAGACGTGCCTGCCCGGGCTCCTCTTCGTCACGATCTTCACGGTCAACAAGGACCTGCACAGCTCGGCGATCGCCGCCGTCGCGGTCTCGCTGCTGCTCCTCGTGGTCCGGCTGATCCGCAAGGACACCGTCAAGCACGCCTTCAGCGGCGTCTTCGGCGTGGCCTTCGGCGTGGTCTTCGCGATGATGACGGGCAACGCGAAGGACTTCTACCTGCCGGGCATGCTCTACACCCTGGGCCTGGCCCTCGCGTATCTGGTGACGACGCTCTTCGGGGTCCCGCTGATCGGGCTGATGCTGGGCCCGGTCTTCAAGGAGAACCTGACCTGGCGCACCAGGAACCCCGGCCGCAAGAAGGCGTACGCGAAGGCGAGTTGGGCCTGGGGCCTGATCCTGCTCGCCAAGTGCGCGATCCTCTTCCCGCTCTACTGGTGGGCCAACACCTCCCAGCTCGGCTGGGTGCTGATCGCCCTGAAGATCCCGCCGTTCCTGCTGGCGGTCTGGCTGACCTGGATCTTCCTGGCCAAGGCCCCGCCGCCGATCGACGTGTTTGCGGAGATGGAGGCGGAGGAGGAAGCCGCAAAGGCGGCGAAGGCCGCGGAAGCGGCCCCGTAAGGGGCGCGGAGCTGCGACATTGTGCGGCTCCGCCGCGTGGGCGCGACCAGCCACAGAGCACCCGCGGCGGCAGTCGGCGCGACGCCCATGGGAAGGGGCCGGGAGTACGTGACGTACTCCCGGCCCCTTCCCATGGTGTGAGGGAGCGTCAGCTCGCCGCGTCGTCCCGCCGCACCGACAGCAGGTCCTCCAGCTGCTCCTCGCGGGCCTGCGCGGCCACGAACAGCAGCTCGTCGCCCGCCTCCAGGGTCTCCTCCGCCTGCGGAGTCAGCACCCGGGTGCCCCGGATGATCGTGACCAGCGAGGTGTCCTGGGGCCACGCCACCTCCCCGACCTGCGTGCCCGCCAGCGCCGACTCCGGCGGCAGCGTCAGCTCGACCAGGTTGGCGTCGCCGTGGCTGAAGCGCAGCAGCCGTACGAGGTCGCCGACGCTCACCGCCTCCTCGACCAGCGCCGACATCAGACGCGGGGTCGAGACGGCGACGTCCACGCCCCACGACTCGTTGAAGAGCCACTCGTTCTTCGGGTTGTTGACCCGGGCGACCACGCGCGGCACGCCGTACTCGGTCTTCGCGAGCAGCGAGACGACCAGGTTGACCTTGTCGTCACCGGTGGCCGCGATGACCACGTTGCAGCGCTGCAGCGCCGCCTCGTCCAGCGAGGTGATCTCGCAGGCGTCGGCCAGCAGCCACTCGGCCTGCGGCACCCGCTCCACCGAGATGGCGGTGGGCGCCTTGTCCACGAGGAGCACCTCGTGACCGTTCTCCAGAAGCTCGCCCGCGATGGAACGACCCACCGCGCCGGCCCCGGCAATCGCGACGCGCATCAGTGATCGCCCTCCTCGGGACCCTGGGCGAAGGCCGCCTCGACCTTCTCGACCTCGTCCGTACGCATCATCACGTGGACCAGGTCGCCTTCCTGCAGGACCGTCTGGGAGCTCGGCAGCACCGCTTCGCCCAGCCGGGTGAGGAACGCGACGCGCACGCCCGTCTCCTCCTGCAGCTTGCTGATCTTGTGGCCGATCCAGGCCGCGGAGGTGTGGACCTCCGCGAGCTGCAGCGCCCCGCTCGGGTCGCTCCACAGCGGCTCCGCGCCGGACGGCAGGAGCCGCCGCAGCATCTGGTCGGCGGTCCAGCGGACCGTGGCGACGGTCGGGATGCCGAGCCGCTGGTACACCTCGGCGCGGCGCGGGTCGTAGATGCGGGCCGCGACGTTCTCGATCCCGAACATCTCGCGGGCCACCCGGGCCGCGATGATGTTGGAGTTGTCGCCGCTGGAGACCGCCGCGAACGCGCCGGCCTCCTCGATCCCGGCTTCACGCAGGGTGTCCTGGTCGAAGCCGACGCCGGTGACCCGGCGCCCGCTGAACCCGGAACCGAGCCTGCGGAAGGCCGTGGGGTCCTGGTCGACGACGGCGACCGTGTGCCCCTGCTGCTCCAAGGTCTGCGCGAGAGCGGCTCCCACTCGCCCGCAGCCCATGATGACGATGTGCACGTCCCCTCACATACTTCCTTGTCGGCGTTGCCCGGTGACGAGCTTATGCGGCTCGCGGTGGGATGCACTCACCAGCGTCGGTACTTCCGCGGGCGCAGTCAGTGAGCCTCCCACCGTGGGACGCTCCGGCGCACATCCGTCGCGCAGGCTGAGACGCATGGAAACGAGAAGGCGTTCACTCCGAACGGAAGCCGAACGCGACCCGGCCGCGCCCGGCCAGCGCACCGGCCCCGACGACCGCCCGCACACCGGCGCCCGCCCCGCCCGCGCCGAGCGCCTCGCTCTGGCCACCGCGGCCGTCCTGTTCGCCTCCGGGCTGTTCCATCTGGGCGTGTTCGCGGTGGCGGGCGGCCCCTGGGACGGCCCGGTGTCCTGGCGCAAGCCCGCCACCTTCGGTCTCTCCTTCGGCCTCACCCTGGCCGCGCTCACCTGGGTGACCTCGTACGTACGGACCGGGGCGCGCGTCAGGGCGGTGCTGCTGGGGCTGCTGGCGGCCGACAGTGTCCTGGAGGTGGCCGGGATCACGCTCCAGGCGTGGCGGAAGGTGCCCTCGCACCTCGACATGGAGACGCCGTTCGACTCGGCCGTCTCGATGACGCTGGCCGTCGGCGGCGGTCTGCTGGTGGTGATCCTCACGTATTTCGCCGTCGCAGCGTTCCGCCGCCCGCCCTCCGGACCCGCCGCAATGGCGCTCGCGGTGCGGGCGGGCTTCGCGATCCTGCTGGTCGCGCTCGCCTCCGGCGCCGCGATGATCGCCCGGGGCGTGGTGCTCACCCGCACCGGCCACCAGCTCGCCGCCTACGCCTCGACCGCGCCGCTCAAGCCGCTGCACGGGGTGAGCCTGCACGCGGTCCTGGTGCTGCCGGCGCTCGCGTGGCTGCTGTCCCGTACGTCACTCGGTGCGGAGACGCGCGAACGGACGGTGGCCGCGGCGACCGGCTGCTACCTCCTCGCGGTCGCCGCCACCGCCGTGTGGGCGGCTCTGTCGTACTGATGGGGGGTGGCGGGTGGGCCGCGGCGATCGGCAGCCCTTACGCTTCTCTGTTGTGTCCAAACTGACCGACGTGCCCAAACGGATCCTGATCGGCCGGGCGCTGCGCAGCGACAAGCTGGGAGAAACGCTCCTCCCCAAGCGCATCGCGCTCCCCGTCTTCGCGTCCGACCCGCTCTCGTCCGTTGCGTACGCACCCGGAGAAGTCCTCCTGGTGCTCTCCGTGGCGGGTGTGTCGGCGTACCACTTCAGCCCCTGGATCGCCGTCGCGGTCGTGGTGCTGATGTTCACCGTGGTCGCCTCGTACCGGCAGAACGTGCACGCCTACCCCAGCGGCGGCGGTGACTACGAGGTCGCCACCACCAACCTGGGGCCGAAGGCCGGACTGACCGTCGCCAGCGCGCTCCTCGTCGACTACGTCCTGACCGTCGCCGTCTCGATCGCCTCCGGCATCGAGAACCTCGGCTCGGCCGTCCCGTTCGTGGTCGAGCACAAGGTGCTGTGCGCGGTCGTCGTGATCGTCCTGCTGACCCTGATGAACCTGCGCGGGGTCAAGGAGTCCGGCAAGCTCTTCGCCATCCCCACGTACGTCTTCGTGGGCGGCGTCTTCGTCATGATCGCGTGGGGTGCCTTCCGGGGCATGGTCCTCGACGACACGATGAAGGCCCCCACGGCCGACTACACGATCCACGCCGAGCACCAGGGACTCGCGGGCTTCGCGCTCGTCTTCCTGCTGCTGCGCGCCTTCTCCTCCGGCTGTGCCGCGCTCACCGGCGTCGAGGCGATCAGCAACGGCGTCCCGGCCTTCCGCAAGCCCAAGTCGAAGAACGCGGCGACCACGCTCGCCCTGATGGGCGGCCTCGCGGTCACCATGTTCTGCGGCATCATCGCGCTGGCCATGACCACCAAGGTGCGGATGGCCGAGAAGCCCGCCACCGACCTGCTGAGCAACGGCGTCCCGGTCGGTGACGGCTACGTCCAGAACCCGGTGATCTCCCAGGTCGCCGAGGCCGTCTTCGGCAAGGGCAGCTTCCTCTTCGTCATCCTGGCGGCGGCCACCGCGCTGGTCCTGTTCCTGGCCGCCAACACCGCGTACAACGGCTTCCCGCTGCTCGGCTCGATCCTCGCCCAGGACCGCTACCTGCCGCGCCAGCTGCACACTCGCGGCGACCGCCTGGCGTTCTCCAACGGCATCGTGCTGCTGGCCGGGGCCGCGATCCTGCTCGTGGTGATATACGGCGCGGATTCGACCCGGCTGATCCAGCTCTACATCGTCGGTGTCTTCGTCTCCTTCACGCTCAGCCAGACCGGCATGGTCCGGCACTGGAACCGGCACCTGGCGAGCGAGCAGGACCCGGCCAAGCGCCGCCACATGGTCCGCTCCCGCGCGATCAACACCTTCGGCGCCTTCTTCACCGGCCTGGTCCTGGTCGTCGTCCTCGCCACCAAGTTCACCCACGGCGCCTGGGTCGCCCTGATGGGCATGGTGATCTTCTACGGGACGATGACCGCGATCCGGAAGCACTACGACAAGGTGGCCGACGAGATCGCGGCGGCCGAGGAGCGCCCGGACGAGTACGTGCGCCCCTCGCGCGTCCACTCCGTGGTCCTGGTCTCCAAGCTCCACAAGCCGACCCTGCGCGCCCTCGCCTACGCCAAGCTGCTCCACTCCAACCAGCTGGAGGCGATCAGCGTCAGCGTCGACGCCGCCGAGACCAAGGCGCTCAAGGACGAGTGGGAGCGGCGCGGCATCGACGTACCGCTGAAGATCATCGACTCGCCGTACCGCGAGATCACCCGCCCGGTCATCGAGTACGTCAAGGGCCTGCGCCGCGAGAGCCCGCGCGACGCGGTGAGCGTCTACATCCCCGAGTACGTGGTGGGTCACTGGTACGAGCACCTGCTGCACAACCAGAGCGCGCTGCGTCTGAAGGGCCGCCTGCTCTTCACCCCGGGCGTGATGGTGACCTCGGTCCCGTACCAGCTCCAGTCCTCCGAAGCGGCCAAGAAGCGGGCCCGCAAGCGGCAGGAGTGGAACGCGCCGGGTTCGGTGCGGCGCGGTCCGGTGGCACCGCACCGGCCGAAGGAGCCGAGCGGCAAGGGCTGAGCGGTCCGCGCTGTGGGCGCGCGCACGTAGACTGGGGGGCTGCCGTCCGTATGCGGAGGGCAGCCCCTCCCTCACCACTTCTGGAGTCATCCCCACATGCAGAACGAGTCTGAGCCTTCGTCTTCGCTGGTCGGGGAGGAGTACGAGGTCGAGGTCGGCCCCGTGGCACACGGTGGCCACTGCATCGCCCGCACGGAGCAGGGCCGGGTGCTGTTCGTGCGGCACGCGCTGCCGGGCGAGCGGGTCGTGGCCCGCGTGACGGAGGGCGAGGAGGACTCCCGCTACCTGCGCGCGGACGCGGTCGAGGTGTTGTCGCCCTCCAAGGACCGCGTCGAGGCGCCGTGCGTGTTCGCGGGCCCCGGCAAGTGCGGCGGCTGCGACTGGCAGCACGCGAAGCCGGGCGCGCAGCGCCGACTCAAGGGCGAGGTCATCGCCGAGCAGCTGCAGCGCCTCGCCGGGCTCACCCCCGAGGAGGCCGGCTGGGACGGCACGGTCATGCCCGCCGAGGGCGACAAGCTCCCCGCGGGCCAGGTCCCGGCGTGGCGCACCCGTGTCCAGTACGCCATCGACGAGGACGGCCACGCCGGCCTGCGCAAGCACCGCTCGCACGACGTCCAGGTGATCGACCACTGCATGATCGCGGCGCCCGGCGTCAGCGAGCTGGGCATCGAGAAGCGCGAGTGGCCGCAGATGGAGTCGGTCGAGGCGATCGCCGCGACGGGCTCGCACGACCGCCAGGTGGTCCTGACCCCGCGCGCGGGCGGTCGCCTCCCGCTGGTCGAGCTCGACAAGCCGGTCTCGGTCCTGCGGGTGGAGGAGAAGGACGGCGGCGTCCACCGCGTGCACGGCCGCGCGTTCGTGCGCGAACGCGCCGATGAGCGCACCTACCGCGTGGGCATGGGCGGCTTCTGGCAGGTCCACCCGCAGGCCGCCGACACCCTGGTCAAGGCCGTGATGCAGGGCCTGATGCCGCGCAAGGGCGAGATGGCGCTCGACCTGTACTGCGGCGTCGGCCTCTTCGCGGGCGCGATCGCCGAACGCGTCGGCGAGCAGGGCGCGGTGCTGGGCATCGAGTCCTCCAAGCGCGCGGTCGAGGACGCCCGCCACAACCTGGCGGACCTGCCCCGGGTCCGCGTCGAACAGGGCAAGGTCGAGCAGGTCCTGCCCCGCACGAAGATCACCGAAGCCGACCTGATCGTCCTCGACCCGCCGCGCGCGGGGGCGGGCAAGCAGACGGTCAAGTACCTCGCGGGCCTCGGCGCCCGCCGCATCGCCTACGTCGCCTGCGACCCGGCGGCGCTGGCGCGGGATCTGGCGTACTTCCGGGAGGGCGGGTACCGGGTGCGGACGCTGCGGGCGTTCGATCTGTTTCCGATGACGCATCATGTGGAGTGCGTGGCAATTCTGGAGCCGGTGCGCGAGGACGCCTGATCTGCGGGTTTGGGGGGTGGGTGTTATCTGCGGGTTGCGGCACATGCAGCACCGGAGCACAGCCCTGGCCCGGTTGCCAGAGCTCACCGATCGTCATGCAGCCGTGGGAGCCATAGTCGACGGCGCTCGGCTTCCACACGGCGCGTGAACTCACCGACAGGTACCCCGACGGAGTGTTCTATGCAGGCCTCGACGATCGGCGCCGCGACGGTGTCGTCGACGTCTCGGACGCTGCAGGAGAGCTCCTGACGGGCCTGGGGGTGTCCCCGGAGTGGAGGCGGCCGAGCACCTGCGGCACGCCCTCAACGCCGCCGAGGCGCTCGGAGCGTCGGTTCAGGAGCGGAAGCTGAGGGCCTCATCCGTGGAGTTCTTGGGCCTGTTCAAGGCAGAGACCGGAACTGGGCCGGCGCCGCGCGGACTTCGAGGCGTCGATGGCGTTCCGTGCGGAGATCGGCAACGAGTACGGCGTACTGCTGCAGACCTACTGCTGGGACGGACGGTGCTGCGCAGCGGGCAGTGCCGTGAGGCGTCCCCCTGCTGTGGCGGCCCCACGAGATGGCCCTGGCTCAGGAGCGAGAGCGCATGACGGCGCGGACGGGGTTCGAACTGGGGCGCGCCGTGCGGCTGAGCGGCCGCCCCGAGGAAGGCCGGCCCTTGGTCGAGGCCGCGCTGCTCGGGGCCCGCAGGCGAGGCTCCCGCATGGACGAGGTCAGGGTGTGAAGGAGCTCGCCGACGGTCCGCGTCGCGGGCGGCGGTGAGCCACTCGTGGACCTCGCGGTCACGCTGAACGGCCTTGGCCAGACCTTCGCTGTCCAGGATGAGGGCGCCGCTCAGGCAGCCGCACCGGCCCCGGGGGATGCGGTGCCGGTGAGCTTGGCTCGCTTGGCGGCAACGACTCAGGCGGTCAACGGGGAGATACCGGTCTTCCTGAAACGTCGCACTCCGAGAGGATCAATATCTGTGCCCGCGGAGTGAGGATTTCACGGACCATGAAGTGAGCGTTTTTGCCGCCCTGGGCGGAGGGGAATTATTCAACCGCACGGGCCGTTCCGGCGTGCTACTGTTGATGTCAGTTGCAGTTGTGGTTCCCAAACTTCAAGTGCCCCCACCCGGCCCGTGCCGGTGGGAGCACTTTTGTATTTCCGGTCATTTCCGGGCGGGGTAATCATCGCGGCGACACGGCGTCCGCACAGTGCGGATTCCGATGTACTGCCCCAAAGGAGATATGACATGGCTGCTGGTACCGTGAAGTGGTTCAACGCGGAAAAGGGCTTCGGCTTCATCGAGCAGGACGGTGGCGGCCCGGATGTGTTCGCCCACTACTCGAACATCGCCGCCCAGGGCTTCCGTGAGCTGCTCGAAGGCCAGAAGGTCAACTTCGACATCGCGCAGGGCCAGAAGGGCCCGACGGCTGAGAACATCGTTCCGGCCTGACGCTGACGCGCACTCTGCAGCTGGGGCCCGCATCCTTCGGGGTGCGGGCCCCAGCTGCACGCATTTCCCGCTCCACGCATTTCCCGCTCCACGCATTTCCCGCGGTGGTTTCGCCCGCGGGACGACTCGGAGAAATCCGCGGTCCCATCACATGCGGCTCCTCCTCCAGGCTGCGGACGCATCCTGAACAGCTGCACCGCAGTCGACGCCCCCCGGGTCTTACGTCCCCATCGCGTCACCCTTTCAGCGCCTGCGCCCCCGGAGATTTCCGTCGGCCAGATCTGCTTTCTTCTGCCGTCGGTTCATACCCGTTATTACGTGTCATTCTCCATGTCGCTCATCGCTGCGGGAATTCCCTGATATGTGCCACATCAAGGAAGGTTCCGCATGAACCGCACACGTACGGACGACCGTTCCGCCCGCGCCCGTAAGGCGGTGCAGACGCCGGAACGGTCCTAAAACCTTCGTGCTCGGGAAGCTGACCCATCTCCACATCTCTGCAGGAGGTACCTTTTGACGCTGGTTCAGATGCAGTCCCCCCCCCGTTATGTTTTTCGCGGTCCTGCAATGGGGCCGCTGGCCTCCGGGCCCGGTATGACTGTGTCCCCTCTGTCGAAGTGATGACCTGGGGGGTGGTGTCGCCGG